>JQOA01000207.1 GCA_000753945.1 Smithella sp. D17
TTCGATGATGCCGTTATCCGCCGCCAGATCCAGCACATCGCCTTCGCGCGAAATTCCTTCGCCGAAAATGATATCGAATTCCGCTTCCCTGAAAGGTGGGGCCATTTTATTTTTTACAACTTTAACTTTGGTTCTAAATCCGATCACTTCCTGGCCGTTTTTGATGGAGGTCATCTTGCGGATGTCCAGCCGCTGGGATGAATAAAATTTCAGCGCGTTGCCGCCGGTGGTCGTTTCGGGATTGCCGAAAAAGACGCCGATTTTCATGCGCAATTGATTGATAAAGATAACGGTGGTTTTGGATTTGCTGATACTGCCGGTAAGTTTGCGCAGTGCCTGTGACATGAGACGCGCCTGCAGGCCCATCTGGGCATCACCCATTTCGCCTTCCAGTTCCGCCTTGGGAACCAGAGCGGCGACCGAATCAACAACCAGAACATCCAGCGCGCCGCTGCGCACCAGAGTTTCGGCGATTTCCAGCGCCTGCTCGCCTGAGTCCGGCTGGGAGATAAGCAGATCGTCGGTATTTACGCCGATTTTTTTGGCATAGGTCACATCCAGCGCGTGTTCGGCATCGATAAAGGCCGCAATTCCATTTTGTTTTTGCGCTTCCGCGACAATGTGCAAAGCAAGTGTTGTTTTGCCGCCGGATTCCGGCCCGTATATTTCGATGACACGGCCGCGCGGAACGCCGAACGTTCCCAGTGCTATATCGAGGCTAAGCGATCCGGTGGAAATTGCCGGAACATCGGCAACCGCTTCCGCGCCGCCCAGTTTCATAATCGATCCCTTGCCAAACTGTCTTTCTATCTGCGTAATCGCCAAATCAACGGCTTTTGATCTATCAATATCTGCACACATAATACAATAACCTCCTTATTTCTGTTATTTTTTATAATTTATTTGTATTTATTCCCTTAAATTTTTTCTGTCATTCCCGCCTTCGCGGGAATGACAACATTTTCGTCATACGAAGGCCGGTATCCAGTTTTACGCTTTATTCGTTCAAAGCAAATTCCGCCAGTTTTGTGTATTCAGCGCCCTGCGGCGAAAACTTAATCTATTTCTCCTTCATTTCTTCGCTCACCTGAGCGATCAAATCTTTTTCCGATGGCAGATACTTTTTCAAACAGGCAGGCAGTTTTCTTGTCAGTTTATAATCTCGATTTCCTCGGAGTGACGAAACCTATTCTGGAACGAGACCTGGAAAAAAGGATTGTAGAAAAAATTAAACATTTCATACTGGAATTGGGTTCGGGTTTTTCTTTTATCGGCAATCAATACAGGCTTGAGCTGGATGGTAACGAATACT
>JQOA01000208.1 GCA_000753945.1 Smithella sp. D17
ACGCAAATAACAAAAGGTCTGGGGGCCGGTTCCAATCCTGAAATCGGCAAACAATCGGCTTTGGAATCCCGCGATGAAATCCGGCCGTTCCTGGAAGGTGCGGACATGATCTTCATTACTGCGGGAATGGGCGGAGGAACGGGAACAGGCGCGGCTCCCGTGATTGCGGAAATTGCCCGCGAATGCAGCATTCTGACTATTGCCGTAGTTACCAAGCCTTTCCAGTTTGAAGGTAAGAAACGTAATATTCAGGCTGAAGAAGGTATCGCACAATTGCGGGATATTGTGGATACGCTTATTGTTGTTCCTAACCAACGACTTTTAAGTCTAGGTGGCCGCAACTTATCGCTCTTGGAAGCGTTCAAAAAAGCGGACGATATCCTTTATCAGGCGGTCAAAGGTATATCAGATTTAATTCTGGTTCCGGGACTGATTAATCTTGATTTTGCCGATGTGAAGAGCGTCATGAGCAATATGGGTATAGCTATTATGGGTACCGGCATGGCCAGCGGCGAAAACCGGGCGGTAGAAGCGGCGCAAAGAGCGATTTCATCTCCTCTTCTGGAAGACAACACTATTCAGGGCGCGCGTGGAATTCTGCTCAATATCACCGGCGGACCGGATATGAGTCTTTATGAAGTTAATGAAGCCTCATCATTGATTCAGGAAGAAGCGGATGAAGATGCCAACATTATTTTCGGCACAGTAATTGATCAGAATATGCAGGATGAAATTCGCATCACGGTCATTGCCACGGGTTTTGATAATATATCAAAGAAAAAAGAATCACTGGGAAATGTTACGCATCTGGGCGGTTACCGGCGCGATGATTTAGCGACGCCTGCTTTCATACGCCGGGGGAAAACACAAAATAATTTGAATTTTACGAATGTGAACATTAACGATGAAACCGACAATATGAGCGATATACAGATTCCGACGTTTTTACGCCGTCAGGCCGACTAAGCAGATAGCAGGATATAGGCCATGATAAAATAATGGATTGGAAACTGAAAAAAATACATGCTGCTGTTCTGGAGAAAGAGACTGGATATGTAAAAAAAATTTGGGGGACATAC
>JQOA01000209.1:0-544 GCA_000753945.1 Smithella sp. D17
CTGGGACGCAGAACGAATGTGCGCAGCGCCTCCATTTATGGCGGCGTAAATATCAATGGTCAAATCAATAAGCTGCGAAATAATGTAGAGATCATTTCCGCCTGTCCGGGCCGTTTACTGGATCACATCAACCGCGGCACCGTGGATTTATCCAGGGTAGAAGTCCTGGTCCTCGATGAGGCAGATCACATGTTTGATATGGGCTTTTTGCCGGACATCAGAAAAATCGTGAAGCACCTTCCCGCAAAACGTCAGACATTGCTGTTTTCCGCGACTATGCCCGAGGACATCCGCTCACTCGCCAATGATTTATTAATAAATCCGGTGAACATTAAAATCGGTAACGCAGCACCGGTAGAGACGGTTACACATAAATTTTACCCGGTACAAATGGACACTAAAACAGCTCTGTTGAAAGATATTCTTGATAAAACAGAAATGGATTCCGTTCTTGTTTTTACAAGGACAAAATCGCGCGCCAAAAGCGTGGCTCTGCAACTGGACAAATCGGGATATAAAGTCACTTCGCTGCATGGAAATTTAA
>JQOA01000209.1:608-869 GCA_000753945.1 Smithella sp. D17
CATTGATGTAACCAGAATTTCACATGTCATCAATTATGATATGCCGGAAACTACGGATGCCTACACTCACCGCATCGGCCGGACTGGACGCGCCGACAAAACGGGAGATGCCTTTACGTTTGTAACAGGAGAAGACCTTGGGCTTGCCCACTCTCTGAAAAAAGTGCTGGGAGAAAAGCTTGAGTACCAAAGCGTTGACGGATTAACTATCAGCATGCTTGTTGACAGAGTTCCTGCACGCCGTAACAGCAGAGGCAATGG
>JQOA01000209.1:965-1217 GCA_000753945.1 Smithella sp. D17
ACAAAAGCGAGCGAATGCTGATTGCTCTTGTTCCTTATGAAACTAAGACTCTCCGAGGCTTGCCACGGAGAGTCTTAAATTATTGGTAGCAAAAATAATTTATTTTGCTTTGCCGCTGATTTCCAATATGCGTACACGAAGAATCAGAGTCTTTTCCAGAATTTCATTAGAAAAATCTTTTAATACGCTCCCATACTGACGCATAATACATTCGAAGGCTTCTTTGTTATCTTCCAAATTATCCAATATTTC
>JQOA01000210.1 GCA_000753945.1 Smithella sp. D17
GTCTCAACCTGTTGAAGTTCAAAAAGAAGTGAAACCTGTAAAAGAAGCAGGCTTCGCTTTAGAGCAAACTCCAGTTTCTAAAGTCGTTTTTTCGGGAAGAATGGTTTCCAGTAGTTCACGCAGTTTGGGAATATCCCACTGTTTATTGCCCAAATCATAGATAAGCTGTTCCACGGTCTCTTCAGGTACTACCTTAAAGAATTTATAGAAGGAACGGCTGGCGGTGACCACCCTTAAATCATGATCCAGAACGATTAAAGGTTCACGCACTGTGTTGATGATGCTCTCTGAAAACTCCTGAGTTTTATTAAAGTTGTTTTTCACAGCCATTTTCTTATCTCCCTGCGCTCAGTGACGCCTTGGGCTGCTTATTGGCCGAGTTAATCTCTTATGAAATTGTGCTTTTCTCTTTGGTGTCTTATTTTTCTCGGCCTGTTGCCCCATATAATCAGATCACCTTTTACTTTCCATCCTGTTTTTCGCCCTGCCCTCTTTCAGGTTTTTCCTGTTGAGATTTAGATTGCTGTGGTTTGGCTGCCTTTCGAGTTTGTGCCTTAACCTTTTGAGGCTGTGTTCGCGACTGCTGCGGCCGGACCACCTCTCTCGACTGTTGTTTATCTAACTGTCGAACTTGTTGTTTAACCGGCGGAGACTGTGTTTGCGATTGCGGCCGGGATTGCTGTGTCTGGATATCCCGTGACTGCGGTCGCGATTGTTGAGGTTTTGCTACCTCTCGCGATTGTGGTTTTGCCGCCTCACGAACTTGTTGCGGCCTCTGCTGCTGTACCTGCTTCTGCTGCTGCTGTAGCACATTAGGCTGTCTTTGCTGCCGAACCTCAGGTCTCTGTTGATACTGTTGTTGCCTTTGTTGCCTTAGTTGCTGTCTCCGTTGTTGTGGTTGGGGTTGATAGTTCTGGACTCCCCAACTACCTTGCCTTTCCCAATGTCGATTACTATTCCAACTCTTCCAGTTTTGTTTAACTCGCCGCTCAGGAATCCGTTCATAATCCCAACGGTGTCCGTACCAGTTACGTTCTCTGTAGTATCCTCTCCAACCCGGGTCTACATCAAAATAAAAACTTGGAACATTTCTATAATAACTCCAGCCACGGTTATAATAATGTGAGCGATACCAGCGTCCTTCCCAGGGACGCCACCACCAGCCACCGTAGAAAAAGATATCCTCGTCGTAATCAGGGACGACGTAGACATACGTCCCAGGCAGCACTATCAACGCTGGCGGTGCGGCAAATACGATGGGCGGCAGAGAAATACCAACGTTTACATCTACTCTTGCCATCGTTGGAATAGGTAATACAAATACCAACGCCAAAAATATTACTCCAAAAAGTAACCTTTTCATTTTGTTGTCTCCCATACATATTAATGTTTTGTCTATCTTCAGCTTTTCCTGCCGCCCGCAATAATCAGGACGATGCCGCCCACGAGCGCAATACCACCCAAGATCGGCGGAAGAGGAATCGTTTTTGTCTTATCGGCAGTCATCTGGATGGGACCTATATCGACAACCTTCTCCCTGGTCGTGTAGGTGATGCCCTGATACATGAACGCAACGATTCCGATCACAATAAGGATGATCCCTATCAATGTGTATGTTTTCATTTCGCTCCCCTATTTAGATTGCAATGTTAATATAACTAACCGGGAAAGTTTAAATCAGAAAAATCATTTATACAGGTCTTCGCCCCTGAATGATTCTCACCAGCACAATAATAATGGCAATGACCAGCAGGACATGAATAAAATTGCCTATCGTATAGCCGGTCACCAGACCCAGTGCCCATAGAATTATCAATATCAAAGCGATCGTCCACAACATAGTATTCTCCTTTCTGATTGCTCACATTCGTTGCCGATGGGCACATTCTCCTGACAGCCGGCAACCTTCCAATCTACTTGTTGGATGTCTGTACATTACGTTCGATAACAATCTCGACACGGCGATTGTTGGCGCGCCCCTCGGCTGAAGCGTTGTCGGCGATCGGGCTGTCCTCGCCCATTCCGCGTGCCTGGATACGTTCAGATGGGTATCCTTTCTGTACAAGGTAATCACGGACAGTATCGGCCCGACGTTGCGAAAGGTTCTGGTTGTATGAAGTAGAGCCCCGGGAATCGGTGTGGCCCTCAACGATGAGATTGCGCGCGCGGACATTCAGCAACGCATTGGCCACCTGGTCAAGCTTTACCTGCGCGGAGGGCAACAAGGCCGACTTAGCGGATCGAAAGAGGACGCTCCCGGAAAGAGTGACAACCAGTCCGCGTTCCTCTTCCTTGACCGCGGCGAATGAAGCCAGTGCGGCCAGCGCGTCGGCCGTCCGCTTTTCGGAGTCGCTCAAAGCCTGCTTTGTCTGTCTTGCGATCTCGGCTTGTTGCATTTGGAGTTTGGCGTCCGATTTTTCCTTAGCTTCCCTGAGCGCGGCCTGCTTGTCGATTTCAGCCTGTGCTTCAGCCGTCTGCTTTTCGGAGTCGATCAAATCCTGCTTCCCCTGCTTCACAATCTCGGTTTGTTTATTCTGGAAAGCGACGTTCGATTTATCTTTTATTGCCTTGTCGGCGGCTAATGTGCCAAGTACTCCCGCCATTTCAGACTTGCGCTGAGCAACGTAAGCGAGATCTTTAGTTTTGTAAGAGTCGGGTTCCTTCTGGAATGACTGCTCCGCCAAGACGAGCGCCTCATGCGCCTTGTGTAATTCCGCCGGCGCGAGTTGCGCAGCCGGACCTTCGCTCGCATTCTGATAAGCTGAACGAGCTTTGACGAGTTCATTTGGCGCCATGGTAGCGCATCCGGCAACGCAGATAACGAACGTGACTAGTATCAAGATTTGTATCGTTTTCATGAGATCCTCCTTTTGGGTCATGATTGGGTTATGGGTTGTCTTGCCTGAGTTTGCGCACACGCCCCACTGCTGCCAGGGACTCCGCCTTCTCGGCATCACCATGAGAAAGCTCGACAGCCAGCTCGGCATCGGCTTCGGCCCGTAATAACATCGACGCTGCCTTCTCCTTCTCGCCTTTCGCAGACAGCTCCTTAGCTAGTTCCAGTTCTTCCTTGGCCATTTGCAGATGAAGCGAGGCTTGAGGTACATTGGCCGCCCCGGCCTCCTCGGCGGCGCGGATCTCCGACGTTGACGCCTCTGTGCGCAGCGGTGGGGCGCTTGCACAGCCCGAAAACAAGGCTAATCCAACAACCATTAGTATTATCAATGTTATACCTTTTTTCATTTTTCTTCTCCTCTTTATAGAATGCAAAGTTAATAAAACACCTGTATACGTTCAAATTAAAAATCATTTATACAGGCCTTCGCCCCTGAATGATTCTCACCAGCACAATAATAATGGCAATGACCAGCAGGACATGAATAAAATTACCTATCGTATAGCCAGACACCAACCCTAGCGCCCACAAAATTATCAGTACCACTGCGATTGTCCACAACATATGATTCTTCCTTTCTGATTGCTCATTCCCACTGCCGGCTTGCGCGTCTTGCACCGACAGGCAGTGGGAATACAGTATCTTTGTTTTTGAACTTGTGCTACTTGATGGTCATCCGGTTATTTACACCCTTCACACCGTTTACGTCGTTAGCGTATTTGGAGGCCAGATCCTTTTCGGCTGCGCTGTCGGCATTGCCACTCAGCGTGACTACTCCGCGCTTCGTTTTGACTGAGGTATTTAGGGCGCTGGTTGAGCGGTGATAGAGCAGCGTCATCTTGACCTGAGCGGTGATGGAAGCGTCATCTATCTTTTCGCCTACCGTTCGCTTCTTTTTTGCAATCTTTCCCACGGTCATCTCATTATTTACGCCTTTAACTCCTTCAACATCCTTGGCGTATTCAGTCGTCAAATCTTTTTGCGCTTCATTGTTAGCTTTGCCCCGTAAAGTGACGATTCCGTCTTTAGTGCTAACCTCCGTCATGGCGCTTACGTTCTTATGAAACAGGAAGATGGTTTTCACTTTGGCAGTGATCCACGCATCCGACATCGGAGCCGGGCTTTCCCCTTTGACTTCCAGCTTGTTATCCACACTCTTGACACCAGGCAGGTCTGCTACGGTCTCCTGGGCCAATGATTTGTGGGATTCTTCGGAGACAGTTCCCGTTAAGGTAACAACGCCATCCTCGGACTGGACTTTAATATCATCATTCTGCAGGTAGGTCTTGAATACATACGACTTCTTGGCGGATGATTCGATGCGGTTATCCATCTGGGAAGCCTGCACAGGCATGTTGAGCATCAGTATAACTGCAACCACCATCATCATTACTACCAGTCTATAAATTGTTTTCATTGATACGTTCTCCTTTTATTTTTGTTACTGCTGTTTTTTGAACTCTTCTATTTCAAAAATGTCATGCCCTTCGGCACTACTTCCCAAAAACCTTCTTGACATGACCTCTTTTTTCCTGAGCTTTGCCGACTATCTTTTCACCCATACCTTCAGCTTCCAACTTTGGATTATCAGTTAGGTCCCCGGCAACCTCTTTGAGCTTACCTTTCATTTGGTGAAACTTGCCTTCCGTCTTGTCCCTTTTGCTTGATTTCATGATTTTATTCTCCTTTAGTTTTTCGATTTAACTTCCGGGCTATCTTGTTTCCAACTCCGACAACGGTTTAAATCGTTATAATATTTTTTTCCTGAATAATGCGCGCCACCAGCATGGTGATCGCAATGATCATCAGGACATGAATGCCCCCACTGAACGTGTAGCCGACGAACAATCCCAGAAACCAGAGAATCAAAAAAATCACTAATACAGCCCAAAGCATGTTTGACTCATTATCTTCAAAGTTTCTTTCTTGATGGTCTATAACAGCCATGTCGTTCACTACCGCCTTTCCCTTCGAGTGTTTATCTCCCGACCGTCTATCATTAATTGACGATTATTCAGAATTACCGGGTCAACAATCTCTCCGCAGATCAAACATTTCCATCCCCAAAACTGTCCATGGGTACCGTAAAATTTATCATAGGCCACAGCACCACCACAGCGAAGACATTTTGTAAGAAATATTTTATCCATTAAAGCTTCTCTATCCCCACCGGGTGGGAAACGGTGAAGAACGTCCTTTCATAGGGCTCCTGGAGAAAGTTCATAGCGCCCCGGAGCACACTGAAATGCTCCGACTTCAGGTGCATCATTAGATTTTCATTTGTATCCCATTCTTCAAGAATAAAGAGTTTGTTTTCATCCTCGATACTCTGGCAGAAGTCGCAACGTTTGCATCCCTTCTCCATCCTTGTGGAAACGGACAAAGAGGCAATCGTCTGTGACAACTCTACGCGCTTCTCAGAAAGGACATTCATTCGTATGATTAAAAGCGTCATAAAAGATGACCTCCATTTGTATAATTAAAAGATAATGGAAACATTAAAAGCAAATAGTCTGCCAACAATCTTAAAAA
>JQOA01000211.1 GCA_000753945.1 Smithella sp. D17
AGCCTGCTGTCCGCAGTATAATTATAACATCCCGGAATCCTGTCATTGCAACAATTAATGCAATCATTTATACGTTTCACTTTTGCTTCGGATGTTACTTTTTCTCTTTCAACTACTTTATCTTTTTCTACAACCTTTCCCTTTTCACCTGCCGTCTCTTCCGATGAAGGTTGTACATAAGATTCTTCTAACACACAATCTCTCATCCCATCTTGCGGACTATCTGTGAATACTGAATTACCTGTACTATTAATACAACGATACAATTCTCCAGCGTTAACAGAAATTGCCAAAGCGAAAAATACACATGATATAAAAATAATTCGTTTCATATCCCCCCCCTTAAGATAATCGGGAAAATTTATATATTGATGTAATATTTTATACATTTATCATAGTTAACAATTGAAATCCACAACAGCAAATATTTTATTTTGCCTGAAAATTTACAGGCACAGACAAACATTTGTTTTTACCTTGACAGACATGTTCTTGCTAATTAATTGACATTACCATATAATCGTAAAAGCGGATTGAGTTCGATTTCCAGGCACTCCCGCCAATTATTCAGGCTATTATAAAAATAAGAGCAGCTTTATTTTATTTTTTGAACATTTGAGGAGCAATCAATATGGATTTGATGGAAGCCATTCAGCAGCGCAGAAGCATCCGGGCATTTAGAAACAAGCCTGTACCCAAAGACACAATCATGGAAATTCTGAACATTGCCTGCCGGGCACCATCGGCCATGAATACCCAACCCTGGGAATTTGCGGTGGTGAGCGGCAAAAAGCTCGACAAACTCAGAGCCGCTATCGTGGAAAAACTAAAAAACGGGGCGCCTATTGTACCGGATCATCTAGTGGTGAGCTGGCCTAATGAAGGTGTTTACAAACAGCGCCAGATAACTCTAGCCAAACAGTTGTTCAAAGCTATGGACATTCAGCGTGAAGATACGGAAAAACGCGCCTGGTGGCTGGAGCGTGGTTTTCGTTTTTTCGATGCTCCGGCAGCCATCATTATCATATGCGACAAAGTTTTGGGAGAAGCAGGACCACTGCTTGATCTAGGCGCGGTAATGCAGAACATTTGCCTTGCGGCGATGCAGTTTGGCCTTGGTACCTGCATCGAGGATCAAGGCGTCTTATATCCGGAAGTGTTTCGCGAACATACCGGCATACCGCAAACCAAGCGTTTAATGATTGCAATTGCCATTGGCTATCCTGATCTGAATTTCCCGGCCAATCAAATCCGTTCGGGAAGGGAACCGGCGGAAAATTTGACCACATGGGTGGAATGATAATTAACGTTTTAAGACTGATTAATTGCCGCGAAAAACGAGATAAAAGAAAGCAGATAATATTGCCGACTCTAATACTGGATTAATTGTCTCAAAGATGATCTTTATCAGATTAAGTTGTGTTTATGCTTTATGTTGCAGTTTCAGCCAGTCTTTAACATATTGAGCAATTTCCTGCCACCCTGGTTCACCAATAGCCCAGTGACTATGGTTGGGGAATTCTTTGTATGTGGAAACGGCTTTATATTTCTTTGCTACCTTTTTCACCACGGAAGCCGGAGTAATCCCGTCTTCTGATCCTGCGACAACCAGCACAGGGCATGTCACTTTGGATTTATCCACATAGCATGGAAAAAGTAAAATAACAAAGATAAAAGAACGGAACAAAAAACCGTTTTATGATCACACTTCCGCCAAATTAAAAAATCTTTGCTGCAATTTTTCTCATAATTATGATATCAATATAAATGTATAAACGGAGGAGTTATGCGCAATATTGTAATTTCCATATTTCTTGTTTTAACATTTCTTTGCTCCCCGGCCATGAGTGAAACAGCGGCCGACTGGTTCAATAAGGCAATCGCCTTGTCGGATGGCAAAAAATTTACCGACCCGCATAAAGCTATCTTATATTTGAGCAATGCTATTAAAATTCAACCGAATGATGCCGAAATGTATTACAACAGGGGTGTTGCTTACGAAAATCTTGGCCAGTACCAGCCTGCGATAAAGGACTACAATCAGGCAATTAGCCTCAAACCGGCTTATTCCGAAGCATTTTACAACAGGGGAACCCTTTATAGTGAAATCGGCCAGTATCGGCAAGCCATCGAAGATTTTAATCAGGCCATTAGCCTGCAACCTAATGATGCCGAGGCCTATCATGGTCGGGGATTTGCTTATGATAAACTTGGCCAGTATCAGCAAGCCATCGAAGATTACAATAAGGCCATCAGCCTGCAGCCAAATTATGCCAGCGCTTATAATAACCGGGGTATTTATTTCTTGTCGCATGGCAACAAAACGCTTGGTTGTTTCGACGCGCAAAGAGCTTGCGCATTGGGAAATTGTAAATTGTTAGAAATGGCTAAAAACAATGGTTTCTGCCCTTAATTTGAGACAACTTTAATAAAAACTTAGAACCTCAAATCCAGTTTTGACGTTGTCACTACTCAACTAAAACGGACAGATTGATAAATTTTAAAATCGATGTCTGAAACTTATCGAAATACTCTTTAGCCTTGCCGGCTTTGGATGAAGGCAACTCTAAGGTTAACGTAAAAATATTTCTTTCATGACCTGCATAATTGCCCAAAGAACCGGGGAAAAAACCAAACTTTCGTAGAGGATGATTCGATTCTTTGCTGATTTTCTCCAACCAGTGTTCAAATGAATCCAAATCAGAGGAAGGACCGTCATAATCGAAGAAATTAAGCGGAGAGTGAACGGAAAGTATTTTTTGCGGATTGAACCTTTTTATTAGGGCAATCTGAAACATAGTTTCCTGTTCCGATGCGGGCTTTTGCCCGGGATAATATCTCCTGTTTTTATGCTGTTTTATCTTCCACTGTTTCAGCGCTTCAGCAGACCAGTCTTTGGTGGGAAAGTTTCTGTTGATATCAACCCCGTTGGCATTGACCCGCCGGGGATTTTTTGAAAGGAACCCATCGGGATTAACGAGCGGCGCAATAACAATGCACTTATCTTTAAAAATCTGCGGATTGTCTTTGATATAGTGAGCCATTTTGAGCATGAGATAGACAGTCGGCGTCTCGTCACCGTGAACAGCTCCCAGAAAAAGAACGCAATTTTTTCCCGAATCGCCAAAATGAACAAAAATGAGCGGGTGTTTTTTCTGCGTTGTGCGATAATATTCCCATGGAATCTCTCTCGGCTTGATATCACTCCAGCCATATTTCGCGCACTGCTTCTCCAGAGCTTCGATATAATTTGTCAATTCTTTGGGAAAAGATGTATCCGTAGCCGATACGGGCAAGGGCAGAAGAAAAAAAATTAACAAACAAAAATAAATTATCTTTATTAACTCTTTTAATTTTCTTGTTTTTATTTCCTCACGATCCAATATTTTCCAATCCATTACTTAAGTTTAAACCTTTCTTGATAGTTCATTGAGTTGTACATTCACTCTTTAGTTGCCATTTAATATGCGAGTAATTAAGCATACCTGCGCGATAGTCGTATTAATGATAAAACCGGTCATCATATATATGTTTTTTTTATTAATGGCAAATTATTCTGGAGATCACTTCATGCTTTTTTTTGAACAGGGTATGCAGACCTGACGCCCATCGTTTAATTTCATCATTTTTGACGCCATAGTCATCTCGCCGCATATTCCACAAGGTTCCGACGGCGCAAGCGGCGCGTAGAATGGTTCATCGAATGGCATTTCTGTAGTTGTAAATATTTCTTCGAAGGGACGTGCCAAGAGATCATTTACCTTCAGCCGCTTTAGATTGCGCCGATCATCTTCCGACGCATTTCCGGCAGCAACAACAGCCTCCAACCGGTCAAACTCGCTTTTGGCCTTGCCTTTGTAATCATAACGTGTATTTCGAGAAAATCTATAAGCCTGACGCTGGGAGCGGCTCAGTACGGTGAAGGCATTTTTCCCGAAATTATTTATTATCAGATTACCTTTCCCCACCACCGTCCCCAGCAAAACCTGAAGAGCATCCACCGCGCAGGAATCATTTTCACAAATGGCAACAACTTCCTCATCAACAGATCGCGAGAGGTTCATTAATTTCATCGCCTCTTTGGCCACCCGGTAACCGTAAATCAAACCGGGACAAATATGTCCGTGAAATTCCACGCATTTATTGAGATCATCCGGCATCTTATTTTCACCGTCTATATTCTGCATAAAAACTTCTCCAAAGATCTTTATTTGAACATTATTCAAAATATTAATGCGCCTTAATAAATCATAAAATTACTTATTGCAATATGAAAAGATCAGCAGCATATTATTAGGAAATGTCCATAAATTAAACTTTTTTTAGGAGTTTATGATGAAAGCCTTTATCGACCCGCCTAAACATATCCCCTTTTATTTGAAAATCGGTATCTGGATTTCCAGAAAAGTGACTGGTCGTGATCTTTTGCCCGGCAAATTACTGGCCTGGTATCCAAAAGCAGCCATCAGTTCCGGAATCATGGAAGCCATGGTTGCGCACAAAGATGGCAATCTGGACAAACGGATACTCAAGCTTGTACGTCTGCGAGCTTCCTTTTCCTTAGCCTGTCCTTTCTGCATCGACATGAATTATTATGACTATGATCAATACGGAATTACGGCGAAAGAGCTTGCGGTGCTGCAGGGTATAAATGATATTGCTTCTGTAAAAACATTTTCACCTCGCGAAATTACCGCAATGGAATATGCTGTTTTAATTTCCCGCACGCCTTTACAATTTCCGCAGGAATTCATCAGTAAATTAAAAGCCGAATTTAGCGAACGGGAAATCGTGATTCTAGCCAGCACTGCAGCTCAGGTTAATTACTGGGCGAGACTTTTGCAGGCGATGGGCGTACCACCCGCCGGATTTGCAGACCACTGTGATCTAAAGTTGCCAGCTTTATCGTGATTAACATTCGCTAAAATAAGTTTCCATTCTCGTAATAGATGAACTCAAGCGGCCTTGTTTGTTAGTTTTTATACATTTCTTTTTAATTAAAATCATTAATTATTTAGATGGTTATCGCGTTCACTACCTCACCATCAGGAAATAATGGCATTTAGTTTCGTAAAACCCGCATAGACAAAATATCCGGCAAACACAACCAAAAAAACGGCACAGACCGCAATCAGACCACGGTAAAGACGGTCAGTTAGAAAATTCCTTCCTCCGGCAACCGCCGCCGATACAAGAGAATACCAGCTCAGATCAGCCAGAATATGCCCGGTAAAGAAAAAGGCAATTCCCCAGAACCCAAACTTCCAGGAATAGAGTATATAACCAAGTCCTATTGTGGCCCACCATATTATCCAATAGGGATTAGCCACGCTCATTAATATACCACTGATCATCGGGTGATTTCTTCTTGTGCTGTTTCCCTCCAGTGAAAGATGCAGTGAAGGCAAAGAACGGAACATTCCGAAAGCCATCCAGAAGAGAATCAAAGCTCCTCCAATGGCGCTTACGACAAAAACAGCAGGCAACTGAAAAAAAGGTGCCAGACCAAGAAGAAGGGCAGCGACAAGCACAAGTTCCAGAATAGCATGGCCGGCAATCAACAGCGGCCCTGTAACAAAACCGCGCTGTGAGCTCTCACTTATCGTAACAGTTAAAAGCGGCCCCGGCATTAGAGCGCCGGAGAGCGCAATAATAAAAGATGAAACAAAAATAGTTAAAAGAGTAGTCAACACTGTTATTATAAAATTTTATTTCTTTTTCATTGCCGCGGCAATCTGTTTAGCTTTGTTGAAATCCGCGGTGTTAGTTATCGCTTTTCTTGCCGGCCATGCTATTCTGGAACTTGTGCTTGTCGCTG
>JQOA01000212.1 GCA_000753945.1 Smithella sp. D17
TTAAATATTGCTTTCCCTTTCTGGTCAGTCTGGTATTAATGACTGGAGGTGTTCGATCGGCACAAGCAGCTTCCGGTCCATCATTACCATCACCTGACAAACTTAAGTACGTTCCCCTGCAATTCACTCTGCCGCAAACCCAGCGCGTGGTTCTTGATAATGGAATTGTTCTTCATATTCTGGAAAACCATGAACTGCCTTTGGTTAATATCAATGCTCTGGTTAAAACAGGAACAATGTATGATCCGCAAGGCAAGGCGGGCATTGCCGAATTGACGGCCTATGTCATGAGAACGGGGGGCACAAAGAAATTAAGCAGCACAGAAATCGACAAGCAGCTTGATTCCATAGCAGCGTCGGTCTCCCTCAGCATGTCCCTTGAATCCGCCCGAATCAATTTTTCCATCTTGAAAGAAAATCTGGGAAAAGGCATTGATCTGCTTTCGCAAATTCTCATACAACCAGCTTTTGAAAATGATAAATTCGAATTGGCGGTGCAATTAAAAAAAGAAGAGCTCCGGAGAATTAAAGACGATCCACAAAAGCTTGCCTTCCGTGAATTCAACAAGCTGATCTACGCCAATGATCCGCGCGGCTCTTTTTCATCATCCAAGTCCCTGGCCAATATTGCACGGAATGATCTGGTGGAATTTTACAACCGTTTTTTCCTGCCGAATAATATCATTTTCGCTGTCAGCGGCGATATCACCAGGGAAGAGGCTGTGGAAATATTCAGACGTTATTTCGGCGAATGGAAAGCTGGAAAAATTCCGGCTTATCTCCCTCCTCCAGCCGGAAAATCAAAGGCCGGATTGTACTGTATCGACAAGGAAATTGCCCAGTCCACAATTGTCAGTGGTCAGTTTACAACAAGCAAAACCGATCCCGATTTTTACTCTTTCACCGTACTTGATTTTATTATCGGCAGCGGCGGGTTTTCTTCAAGAATTTTCAGCGCCGTGCGCAATAATGAAGGACTTGCCTACAGCGCCGGAAGCTTCTATCGTGCCAAACCTGCATACGGAGTTTTTGGAACATACGCCTTTACAAAAACGTCTTCAACCATGAAAACACTTTCCCTGATTAATTCGATTCTGGAAAAAATCAAAACCGGTACGGTCACGGCCGGGGAAGCTTACTGGGCAAAACAATCCATAATCAATGGCTTTGTCTTTTCTTTCGATACTCCCGAGCATATTGCCTGGCAGCAGGTCAATCTCGAATCAGAAAAACTGCCTGCGGATTTTCTGATTAATTACCGAAACAAAATAGAAAAGGTCTCTGTTAAAGATCTGAATGACACCGCTGTCAGATATCTGGATAAAACAAAAAACTCCGTTTTGATTTTAGGCGACAGTAAAAAGTTCGACAAACCATTATCCGCTATTGCGCAACCACTTTTAATAACCCCTGAAGAATAATTTATCATTTAAGGAACTATTATGATTGACCCGGAAATATTCAGAAGAATAACCAAGCGAATCGATTCCTACCGTGAAGCGATAATTGAATTGCAAATCGCTCTTTGTGCAGTTTCCGCCGTAGGTCCGGAAAACGGTGGAGACGGAGAAATGTTGAAGGCCAATTTTCTAAAAAATCGTCTTTTGCAAATGGGATTTAAAAACTTCCGGCATTATGACGCTAAGGACCAACGAGTTTCTTCCGGCATCCGCCCTAATTTCATTTCAACAATAGAAGGTAAAAATAAAAACAAATTTATCTGGATTATTACTCACATGGATATAGTACCTCCCGGTGAACTGCGTCTCTGGAGTCACGATCCCTATAGTGCTTATGTCAAAAACGGCCATATTTTCGGTCGCGGTGTTGAAGACAATCAGCAGGATATGGTTGCTTCCATCTTTGCCGCTAAGGCTATGATCGAAGAGGGCATAATACCGGATAATTCAATCAACCTCGCTTTTGTTTCCGATGAAGAAACATCAAGTAATATGGGACTGTACTACATGATAGATTCCGCCGGTCCGCTTTTTAATGATGACGATTTGATAGTTGTTCCCGATTCCGGGAATCCTGAAGGATCATTAATCGAGGTCGCTGAAAAAAGCATACTTTGGCTGTGTTTTAAAACAATAGGTAAGCAATGCCACGGATCTAATCCGCAATTGGGCAATAATGCTTTTGTCGCGGCATCGCATCTGGTAACAAAATTAGTCAAGCTGAAAAAACTGTTCCCCAGGTCCGATCCACTTTTTGATCCGCCTCAAAGCACGTTTGAACCAACCAAAAAAGAGGCTAATGTAGGCAACATCAACACCATCCCCGGCGAAGATATTTTCTGTATGGACTGCCGTGTTCTGCCGGAATATGATTTACAGGATGTCATGAAGGCGATACAAATAATTGTTCAGGGAATTGAAAAACAATTCAAGGTCCAAATAGAAATATCCACCGCGCAATATGTGCAATCGGCAAAACCGACTTCACCCGATGCTCCGATCGTTCAAATGCTGACGAAAGCCATTCAGGAAGTTTACAACGTAAAAGCATATGCCGGGGGTGTCGGTGCCGGAACAGTTGCCTCCTATATTCGCAAAAAAAATTGCCCTGTCGCTGTTTGGTCTAAAACCAACCAGACGGCTCACCAGCCGGACGAAAACTGCCCCATTGACAACATGCTGGGCAACGCCAAGGTATTCGCTCACTTATTCCTGCAAAAATAATTTTGGAAACTCCTAAAAGACGTTATGATTCAAAGCGCTTAATCTCAAATACGAGCATTTAACTGCTTTTTAAGAACTCATCAATTGTATTGCATTGGATAAATCAAAATGATAAAACTAAACCTCAAAATTGCTAATTTGTTCTATCCTGTGAATAGAGTGCTGAAGATTGGATAAAAATATAATATCAGAGGCTGATAATTATTTGAAGCAAGCGACCAAAAGCATGGCTGTAGAGAAACTTTCTTTTCCCGACCATAACCTGCTGAAAAATCTCTGCGGTGAACATGATAAACATTTAAAGATAATCGAAAATCTGGAGCCTGTTAAATTAAAAGCCTGGGGAAATAATATTACTGTCTCCGGCAATAATGAAAATGTCGGTAAAATCAGCTCTATGCTGAAACAGCTTTATTCTATAATGGAAAAAGGCTGGCATATTCAACCTGCCGATATTGATTACGCACACCGCATTCTTTCCGAAGATGTCACTTTTGAGTTGGAGCGTATCTTTCTTGATACGGTTTTTATTTCCTCCAAGAAACGTGTAATTACCCCCAAGAGCATAGCCCAGAGACTTTATATTGAAGACATGAGGAATTTTGACATGATTTTCGCCATAGGTCCTGCCGGGACAGGGAAAACATATCTGGCGATGGCGATGGCGATATCCTGTTTGATGGAGCGGAAGATTCAAAGGATTATATTGGCCCGCCCCGCAGTAGAAGCAGGCGAACGACTGGGATTTTTACCGGGAGACCTGGCGGAAAAAGTAAATCCGTATCTTCGTCCTCTGTATGACGCGCTCTATGATATGATAGATATGGAAAGAGCAACCGCTCTTATCAATAAGGGCTTTATTGAGGTCGCACCACTTGCCTTCATGCGGGGCCGAACGCTTAATGATTCCTTTGTTATTCTGGATGAAGCTCAGAATACTACTTCCGAACAAATGAAAATGTTTCTAACGAGGCTTGGATTTGGCTCCAAAGCGGTCATTACCGGAGATATCACGCAGATTGATCTGCCTTCGGGAAAAGTCTCCGGTTTGATTGAAGCGGAACATATTTTGAAAAGAATCGACCGTATCCGCTTTGTTCATTTTTCGGAAATTGACGTTGTCCGGCATCCGTTAGTTCAGGATGTCATCAAAGCTTATAAACGATCAGATAAAGAAAAAACTGTAGATTCCAATAAATGAATTTTATGAATTTCTTCGAATTAATAAAAAATAAGGCCGCAAATATTTTCAAGAAGCTGCGGGGGAATAACTTATCTTTTGAATTTTTGAAAAACAGAACTTTCCAAAAATGGGCTATTGCCATTACCCTCTGTTTAATCTTAGCCATCATAATATCCCCGGAACTCCGCATCTACGAACCGGACTTTAAACTGGGTATGATTGCTCCCGGAAATATTAAAGCAGATTATTCTTTTCTGGTTGAAGATCCGCAGGCAACCGAACAGAAAAAAATGGAGGACGCGGAGAATGTCAAACCGGTCTATGATTACGATATTAAAATCAAAGAAAATATAAGAACAAAATTAGTCAAAGCTCTTTCTGCCGCGGCAGATAATTACAATAATTATCTTAAGGGAAAAACTTCGAAAAACGGCGGGCTTGATGTAAACAAATTACAAAAAGATAAAAAGAGTCTGGAAAGATACCTGGGAATTTATCTAAGTTCGGAAGAATTTTATGTTCTCAACGAGCATAAATTTTCCGGTGAACTCCAGCAAAAATTATCTAATTTGATCATTTCTTTCTATGAGAATAAATTTATTACCAATAATATTTTAAGCAAAGCAGAAAAGCAGAAAGGCATTGTTGTCAGAAATTTAAAGACTAAAATTGAAGAAGAAATAAAAGACCAGTCTTTATTTTACAACATTCAGGAAATTGACGCAGCGCTTTTAAGAACAGTCAATATGGTTTTTAATGAAGATGATGATCATTTGAAAGAAGCCGCTTTCTCTCTGGCAAAAAAATTAATCGAACCAAATTTAACTTTTAACAAAGAAGCCACGGAAAAGAACAAGCTCGCTATTATAGGAGAAACAAACTCGACATTTTTCCAGGTACAGAAGAATGAAATGATTGTAAGGGAGGGAGAAAAAATCGGTTATCTGGAATTAGCCAAATTGAATGCCTTTTATAAATCTGTTAAGGACAAAAAATTTTCCAGATTCACAATTCTTCTTGGATTCTTTTTTACTTCTTTGTTTCTTTCCATTGTCCTGTATCTTTGGCGCACAAGAAACTGGATTACAACTTCAGCCCGTTCCAACGTTGATTTATTCGTTTTCGGCATTATTGCACTTCTGCAAATATTACTCATCAAGATGGGAATTTTCATCTCTCTGGCTGTCAACAAAGCCTTCCCGTTTTTATCGACAGAGACCTGTTTTTTCGCCATACCTTTTGCGTTTGGAGCAATGACCATGGCCATTTTGATTAATAGAAATGTCGCCATGATCATAAGCGTGCTCACATCATTAATGATCGGTTTTATTTTTGATGAAAAAATTATTTTCCCTCTCTTTTCCTTTTTGGGATCGGTCGCTGCGTCTTATCAAATCGTCCGTATCCGTCAACGTTCTGTTTTCCTGAGGATCGGTTTCTTTCTTGGAATTATCAATATGGCCGCGATTATCTGCCTCAATCTTATTACCGGTAATTTATTCAACGATCTATTTTTACGACTGCTTATGGGACTTGTCGGTGGTGTTTTTACCGGAATACTTGTTGCCGGAATTACTCCTAT
>JQOA01000213.1 GCA_000753945.1 Smithella sp. D17
CCCGCGAAAACACGGCCCACATCAGGAAGTCTGAAATTTGTTATGGCATATGGAGAAAAAACAAAACCGCCCGCCACAGTTTACCCTAGGAGGCTGTCCGAAAACTCAATTTTACTAAATTCGGCTTCTGTAATATCAAGTAGTTACGAGTGCAAAAAAGGCCTAAAAAGCTATTCTCGGACAGCCTCCTAGCGAATGCGGTGGCGTAATAATGCAATCGAATCTCTATTAATACTAATTTTCAGGAGCTTCTACATGGGCAAGATTTTGGAAGCTTGTATACTTGTCCACGAAGGCGAGTTTAACGGTGCCGGTGGGGCCGTTTCTTTGTTTGGCGATGATTATTTCCGCAATTCCTTTGTTAATATTATCATCCGATTTGTCATAAACTTCGTCACGGTAAATAAAAGCAATGACGTCAGCGTCCTGTTCGATAGCGCCGGATTCCCGTAAATCCGCCATTTGCGGACGGCGGTTCGTGCGGTCTTCCACTTTGCGGTTGAGCTGCGAGAGAGCGACAACAGGCACTCTGAGTTCTTTAGCCAGAGCTTTTAAAGAACGGCTGATTTCCGATATTTCCTGTTCGCGGGATTCGCGGTAACTGCCGGAACGCATCAGTTGGATGTAGTCCACGACAATCAATCCCAATCCCGTGTCGGCTTTGAGCCTGCGTGACTTGGCCTTCATTTCCAAAACGGTAATGGCCGGGGTATCGTCAATGAAAAGCGGAGCATCGGAAAGACGGCCGGCGGCTGTCGTCAGTTTCGGCCAATCGGTTTCCCCCAGAATACCTTTTCTCAGGCGCTGCGAATCAACTTTGCCCTCGGAGGCAAGCAGTCGAAAAGCAAGCTGTTCTTTGGACATTTCCAGCGAAAATATAGCGGCGGGCGTTTGCGCTTCCATTGCCGCGAATAAAGCGATATTCAAGGCAAACGCTGTCTTGCCCATGCTGGGACGTCCGGCAATGATTATCAGTTCCGATTTCTGCAAACCGGAAGTTAAATCATCAATTTTTTCAAAACCGGTAGGCACGCCAGTAATCAGTTCTTTACGGGAATAAAGATCTTCAATCGACCGGAAACTGTCCTTGACAATATCTCTGATCGGAAAAAAAGCGGGACGCACTTTATTCTCGGAAATTTCAAAAATACTGTGTTCTGCTTTATCCAGAACCATATCCACATCGGAGCCGGTTTCATAGCAACTATTGATAATCTCCGTTGCCGAACCGATTAATCCGCGGAGAATTGCTTTTTCTTTAACAATCTTGGAGTAATTAGCAACATTGGCCGCAGACGGAACATTATCGACCAGAGAAGCAAGATATGTTGTGCCACCCACTGAATCTAAAAGGTTTTTATCTTTCAGGGCATTGCTTAAAGTAATAATATCAACCGGCTCGTTTTTTTCGGAAATCTCAATGATAACGCCAAAAATCTTCCGGTGAGCTTCATTATAAAAATCACCCGGGGATGATATAATTTCCAGTACGCTGTTGATAGCGCTGTTTTCCAGCAAAATACTGCCCAGGATAGACTGTTCAGCCTCGATATTTTGCGGTGGAAGTTTGTATAAAGATGGATCGATATCTCTCATTATTATTCGCCGGTAACGATTAATTTAATTTCGGTTTCCACATCGGCTGTCAATTTGATTTTTATTTTAAATTCACCCAGCGATTTTATATGTTCACCATGTTCATGGACAATCATTTTTCGATTAATGTCGTAGCCCTTTTCTTTAAGCGCTGATTCTATATCCTTGGTTGTTACTGAACCAAAGATTTTATCCTGATCACCGAGTTTACGTGCTATTGTTATCGTTACATTAGACAAAGCATCCGCCAGATCCTGAGCGGACTGGTGCTCCTTGGCCGCTTTTTTCAGGATATTTGTTTTATCATGCTCAAAGAGCTTGATGTTTTTTTCATTGGCCTCGGTAGCCAATCCTTTAGGAATCAAAAAATTGCGGGCATACCCATCATTAACTTTAATTAAAGCTCCCGCCTTACCTAAAGAAGGCACGCTTTGCTTCAAAATTACTTTCATAAAAATCCTCCGTTTTGTAAGAATACTGATGAAATCAAGTGGTTGCCTGATCTTTTTGAAAATATTTCCTAAAATCAATCCAGATATCGAATAATCCGATGGCTACTATAGGTATCATAAGAATTTGCTGAACTGCAATTAAAAAATAAAAAAGATAGCGGAAAAAGAAAGGTACGTTTTTCTTTTGAAAAAAGAAGCTAACGATCGCCAGGCCTTGCAGTAAATATATAAAACTCGTTACCAGAAATATGTTGGAGCTGAAAAAGGTTATGTCTTTATTCTGCACAAAGAAAAGACCGCCGGAAACGATAAAAATCCAGATAATGAATTCCGGAACCTTCCAGCGATTTAATGCGGTAAATTTTGGTAAAACGATACCAGCTTTACCTAAAATTCGTTTCCCCAGAAGAATATTTGCCCAGACAATTAATGTCGCTGTTATGACAACCAGTGCCGGAAATATCCGGGTCAAACCATTGGTAATGTCCTGCTTATTATCTTTAAAGAAATTAATATCTTCTGCTCTGAAAGGCAACTGGCTGTAGAGTTTTATATTTTCTTCAACCGCCGCAGCTATATGTCTTTCCACAAGCTGCCACGGATTGATGGAAAGAACCGAACCACCGTAAACGAAATAGATACAAATTGCGGCAATAATAAAAATAGACGGATAAATAACTGTTTTTTCAATTGATCCATTTCGTGCCGCAACCTGGGCAATTAATAAGCCGGCCATCCCCATGGTAAAAATAGCAACAGCAGGTAAATTCCGCTGCAATAAAGCTGATAGGAAAAAAAGAAGCAAAAAAGAAATCAAGAAAGCGGCGCTGGTCTTAACTTTGCCATTAACTATACCATTAAAAAATAAAATCACAGGTAACAGAACAAGAGCAACAGAACCGATAAAAGGAATAAAAGCTATTGCAAAAACAAAAGCAGCAACAAAAAATAAAAGTTTTAGAAAAGGAATATTGAGAAAGGATGTTCTGAATCTTTCCAAGGATGATAACCTGCTAACAACAAAATTTTATATAACTACATTTCTCTTGTGAATTACCGCCAACCAGAACGCAATCGCCGGTAATCAAATCAAGAATTTATTTTGAAAAAAGGCAACGCCATACAACATGGGCGTTACCTTATCGATAATCTACGCAGGATTGATTTGATTTAACTTAAACTTATATAAAATTTTCCCGAAAAATAAAAGCAGCCGGCTTTATTCTTCATGAAAAGAGAAGAACAAATCAGTATAAAATATTCTATCTTCCTTCACCCGTAACAAAAGGCATAATTGCAATCATTCGGGAGCGTTTTATTGCTAACGCCAATTCCCTCTGATGGCTGGCACAATTACCAGTGATTCTGCGCGGCATAATCTTGCCTCGCTCTGTTATGAAATTATTCAGGACCATAGGATTTTTATAATCAATTTTTACATTAGAATCTGTGCAAAAACGGCAAAATTTCTTTTTATGAAAAAACTTTTTCTGGGGATATCGATTTGGTTTATCTCCATTTGGTATAGCCATTGTTTATTCCCCCCTCGTTGAAATTTCTTCTTTATTATAAGATTTTTTAGGTAAAGGCTTCGTTTCTCCGGAGGCTTTTTCTATCTGATGGACAATTCTTCCTTCCGCTCCAGCTTCACCTTCTGCCTTTGCCTGGGTGCGTTTTGCCTCCGCCGCGGCAATTTCCTGTTCAATGCCTTCAGCGGTGGTTGCGCCATCTTTTTTCACCGTCATGAACTTCAGGATACGGTCATCAATTTTATAATTTCTTTCAATTTCCGCAACAATGGCTCCGTTGCCGGCAAAGTCGATAAGAAAATAATAACCGTCTTTTTGTTTTTTGATTTCATAGGCAAGATGTCTTTTTCCCCATTTGTCGATTTTGGCGACGACCCCTTTGCGGTCGGTAATGATTTTTTGGCTGCGTTCGATTAATGCGGTAATGTCTTCGTCACTTAAATTAGCTAAAACTATAGCTATAACGTCGTATCTCTGCAAAATTTTCTCCTTTCGGCTCTAAAGCCTGATTTAACAGGCAAGGAGTCTTAAAAAATTAGTAGGTGTGGCTTTTATATCAAACTATAGCAGAAAGCAAGGGTTTTTAATGAAACTCAGATATTACAAACAAAGCTCCGTAATATCCACAAGTTCAGTCATCCGGCCTATATCTTTAGATCCCTGAAAAGCCTGATACATATATCCACGACATTAGGATCATACTGGGATTCACGACAGCGTTTTATTTCATCAAGAGCATTACTCAAAGGAAAGGCATTCCTGAATGACTTATGAGAAGTCAAGTCTTCAAGGGCATGCGCTACGGCCAGTATCCTGGCTTCGATAAGAATATCATTTTTCTTGATACCATTCCATAATACATCTTTGCGTAAGACATGGATATATTGTAACCATAGATATCCGGAATGGCCTTCTTGGCATAGAGAGTCTCTCCCTCCACGGTCACGATGCGTACACCCAGCGGCAAATCTTCCAGCAAACAGCTGTATTCATTATTTAGACGCCAAGCTGGGAATAAATTCCGTAAATCATTGCATAATGCAGGACCCCGCCAATCAGAACCATGATATGAAAGAGTTCGTGGAAACTGAAAATACCGGGAAACATTCTTGGTTTTTTTACGGCATAAATAATACCCCCCACTGTATAAGCGATTCCACCGGAAAATAGAAGGACTCCCTGGCTTAAAGGCATATTGGCAAGAACCTGTTTAATAACGAAAAGCCCTGACCAACCCATGAATAGATAGATAACCGCATATAATTTGCGTGGAGCCTTTGGGAAATAAATCTGGGAAATCAAACCAACACCTACAAGACTCCACTGGAAGGCAATCATAGACCATCTGTACACGCCATCCAGATAAAAATAACATACCGGAGTAAATGTTCCCGCGATCATAAAAAAGATTGCCAGCTTATCCATTCTTCTCCAGAAGGATATCTCATTTTCTTCCTTTTTGAAGGCATGATACAGAGAACTTGCGGAAAAAAGGAAAACAACAGAAATCCCATAAATAAGGGCCGTAACAAGACCGGATGACGAACGGCTGGCAATCATTGTCAGAAAGACGGTTCCGATAACAGCAGCAATCATTCCGAAAAGGTGTGAATAAAAATTAAAAAGTTCCCGGGTTTTTATTTTCATAATTATCTCCTTGGAGGAAAAAAATATTTCTCATTTAAATATTTGTAACAAATCTGTTTTAAAAACAAGTATTTTGATATGGGCAATTATATACTTGTAAACCCTAGTAAATTTTATTTTATAGGAATCTTTAAAAAACGTCCGGCCAGACGGGCAATTCTCCGGTAAAGTGGAAGTGATGATTGGATTTCTTTCAAAGACTCTTTAGCAGCTTTTTCTCCTATCTTAACCAAATCATCTATCCGACTGAAATCCATCCAGTGAAGATCTCCAACCTGTGGACGGATGATAACATCCGCGCTCTCCAGTTCACTGGCCTGAAGAGTGCTGCTCGTAATTTCTCCCGCCCGATACAAAACATCCTTTCCGGTTTCAATATTAATGAATGCAGGTTGTTCACGATCCACCGTTACAGCAATGACAACATCAGCCCCCGCCTCACGCGCCGCATATACGGGAACTACACTGGTGATGCCGCCGTCGGCAAGAATCCATTCACCATGCCGAACCGGTTCAACCGCTCCCGGAACGGAACAACTGGCCAGCACCGCCTGACGCAGTGATCCTTCGGAAAAGACGATTTTTCTGCCGGTAATCAGATCCGTAGATATGGCACGGAAAGGAATCTTTGTTTCACGAATATCTATATCGGGAATAAAATAATTAATCAAAGATTGGAAATCACCTGTAGGAAGCACAGAAGTCTTGAAGAATGCTTTGACAAACCAGAAACGGTTCAGGACAAGGTTTTTCGCCTTTTTGAAAAAATTTTTGTTTTCCGGCGAAAAGGTCTGGCCTACTGATTTAAGGGTTGAAGCTTCAAATTCAGGACTGCGAAGATAAGCGTCAATTTTAGATTGAATGTCCCTGAGCGATTGACCGCTGGCATAAGCGCCACCGATCAAAGATCCGGCACTTGTCCCCACAATCAGATCGATAGCAATGCCATCTTCTTCCAGAACATTAAGGACGCCGATATGAGAAAAGCCCCGGACACCGCCTCCGCCCAAGGCAAGGCCAACTTTTTTACCTGTCCATTTCATAATATGCCAATTACAATTTTCCTGACTGTAACCAATATGCTTAAATTCAAACTTGGTGGGCGATGTGAGATTCGAACTCACGGCACCTGGCTTCGGAGGCCAGTACTCTATCCAACTGAGCTAATCGCCCTTGTAAAAACTTCGCTTAATTTTCAGCGTTGATATCATCTTTGGTTAAAAAATGGAATTCTTTTTACTTTCCCCGCTAACTATTGTTTTGTTTTTTTGAAGTATGGTCTTTCCCCAGATAGTAATTGATCCAGGATGAGGTCTGATAAAGATCCCAGTTGCAGGGCGGAACAATATTTTTTTCCAGTTGAGCTTCCTCTCCGTGTTTTTTCAACCGGGCATAGGCCCGCACGTAGACGCACTGCTTCTTTCCGGGATGGACTTCGCACCATCCCTCGAAGCTTCCGCCGCAGGCGCCGTTGCGCTGGTTCTTCGGACATTGCGACATCGGGCAGAGATAGGCCACATCGATAAGAGCGCAGTCTCCGCAATCCTTGCAGTCAAAGATAACAACCTTGGTCCAGTGTTCCAGTTTACGAAAAATGCTCTCTATTTTTGTTCCTGCCACTTTTCCGCTCAGTCCCTTCATGACACCGTAAAATTTCTTCCCCGGGTCGAACATGAGGTTATGGAAGAATCGCGAAAAGCCATAGGATAATCCAACTGTCGCATCGAGCGGCCGTGACTGTCGCGTCGTCGGCTTATCCAGATTGAGGCCGGTTTTGGAATCCTGCTCAAAGTAATAAAAACCTCCGGGAATCGGATAATCAAAGTACCGGACCAAATCAGCCCATTGAGAAATGAGCGCTTCACCCTGCGAAATAATTTTTTCTACCTGTTCATATTTGATATTGTGACCGCCGATATGAACACCGCTGAAGCCCATCCCCTTCATGATCGCATACATCCTCGCGGCGCGCAGTATCCGGGCTCCTTCTCCTTTATCGGACTCATTTCGCTCCCGGTCCAGTTCCGCCAGAAGTTTATCTGTAACGACGGAACCAGGCAGTTCGTTACGGTTCATCATTTTTGCCGCACCATACGGAAGAATATAAATGTTCCCGATAAGCGGCAGATTCAAACCATTTTGTTTCATAAAGAGAAAAACTTCATGAAATTTTCGAACATCGTATCCCAATTGCGTAACTATGAATTGAGCGCCCGCATCTATTTTCTTTCTCAGTTTGTAATACTGGAGCATCTGTTCTGCTTCGGTTGCCTTAAAGGGTGAAACGACAGCTCCCGGGAAAAAATCGCTGGATTGATGACTGATGTTACCCTTGATTCCCGGATACGTAAGCCCCTTATTCATATCCGACATCAGTCGTAGAGTATGGATCGGATCCAAGTCAAAAACCGGCGCAGGTCTTCCACCATAGCCCGACACCGGATAGTCACCGCTCATAACCAGAATATTCCTGACTCCGGCTCTATCCAGAGCATAAAGCTGACTTTCGATCTGATTGCGATTTCTATCTTTGCAGGTAAAGTGGACGAGTGGTTCGATTCCCAGCTTGACAATTTCACCACCCATAAAATCTGCGGACATAGCCGGAGTTCCGCCCGGATTATCCGTCAGGGTAAGGGCGCATATTTTTCCGCTTTCAGCGGCCTGTTTAGCCAGACTCAGAGTCTTTTCCTGAGCCGATTCTTTTGCGCCTCTTCCCGGCACTAATTCCCAGGTTACCGGAAACACGGACGGATTCAGCAAAGCTTCTTTAAAAAGATTTTCCCGCATAGACATTATCAGTTATCCACTTTTTATTTCCTTTGCTCAGAAAATGACACTATCAATAAAGCTTGTCAATATCTTTTCTATCTAACAGTTGCAGTTCCTCGACAAATTTGCTATTTTTCACCTATGATGTATAAAAAAAGTAAACTTATAAAGAAATATACTTATTTCCTGATAATTTTAATCGTAAGTTTGATTTCCACTAATTGCTATGCCTCTATAGAAATATTGAACGTTCGTCATTGGGCAGCACCGGATCATACACGAATCGTTCTGGATGTGGATGATGTCCCCGCTTATGAAGTTAAGGAGAGTGAAAATCTTCTCGTTCTGAATTTCAAGGAATCATCAATCCATAAGTCAATACCCGCTAAAATCATCATTAATCAACCCGGAATCAAAAAAATAGTTTTTCATCACACTGATGAAGATACGGTTGAAATCGAATTCTTTCTGGATAAGCACCAAAAAGTTGAAGTTTTTAAATTAAAGAAATTTCAGGATAAGCCTGACCGGGTCGTTGTGGATATTATTTTGGAACAACTGGCCAAAGAAGAAAAAACAACTGATCAGTTGCCAGAAATCAAAAAGAAAAAAGTAATTGTTATTGATCCCGGACATGGCGGTGAAGATCCCGGTGCGATAGGGAAAAAAAGAACCTATGAGAAGAATATTGTGCTTTCAATTAGCCGTGAAATCAAAAAAGCAATCAATAAAATTCCCGGTTACCGCGCAGTCATGACTCGTGATGGCGATTATTATGTTTCTTTCAAAAAGCGTCTGCAAAAAGCCAAAAATCTCGGCGCCAGCCTTTTCATCAGTGTTCACGCGGACGCAGCCAGAAACCGCAGCGCCAAAGGCAGCTCTGTATATTGTCTTTCTACCGGCGCCGCCAGTAATGAAGCCGCAAAACTGCTGGCCAGAAATGAAAACTTATCGGATATCCTTGGTGGTGTACCCGACAGCGAAGGCAATAATGAATCTAATCAAATTATAATGAACATGTTTCAAACCAATACAATCAATCTGTCGAAAATTTATGCGGGAATTTTAATGAAATACCTCGATGCGGTTAATTGTTTAAAATATAAAAGTGTTCAGGAAGCGCCTTTTCGCGTATTAAAATTACCGGATATTCCGGCGGTATTAGTCGAAACAGCATATATATCCAATCCCGATGAAGAAAATTTGCTCAAAAAAAGAAGTTTCCAAACAACGCTGGCAGAATCCGTAGCATCCTCAGTAGAAGAATATTTATCAGGCGAGGCCATCGCTCCTAAAAGCGATCAAGAGTCAAGAACAACTTATTATAAGGTAAAACGCGGTGACACGCTTTTTTCGGTAGCGGTACGTTTTAATACCAAAGTTGCAATCCTTTTAAAGCTTAACGACATGAAACTGGAAGACCCGCTTTTTGTAGACCAAAAGATCATTGTGCCTGCGAATAAAGACGAAGATAATGAAAAGATAACTGATAACGTACCGGACAAAAAGGATAATTCTTCCGACCGGAAAAAGGCTTATAGAATTTATACAGTTAAAAAAGGAGATACGCTATTTTTCTTGGCGAAAGATAATTCGACGACGGTGCAGGAATTACTCAAAATTAATAATATGAAGAGCACCGATCCGTTGTTATACGGACATAAGATAAAGCTACCTCAAAAAGCAGGAAATATTTTATGAAGTGTATAAAAAAATTTATAGAATTAAAAGTCTTCATAATAATTCCCTGCCTCTTTCAAACATTAGCTATATCGGCTAATGCTGCCGGCTTCATTTTCAGTTGGCAGCCCTTTAGGGCGGACATTAATTTAGTACTGGATAATTCAGACAAGGAAATTTTAATTAAAAATATACCTGTTGTTGACATAAACTCTCATATTTCTGAAGATTTCAGAGATGTGGATATGTTTCCCGCGCCCGCCGATCGGGAAAAAACTTTGCCGCAAAAATCGGAAAAAAAGTTCTTACCGGATGCCATTAAATTTACTTTTCACCAGCCAGGCTCGTTTATGCCGGACAGATACGAAAAGTATACTAACAGCGAAGATGAACAATTATCAAAAATTACAAATGCCATGACATCTTTGATATATGGTGATTCGAAAATTAAATCATTGGAAACAATTGGCAAAATAATTGAACCGCAGGTAAATTTATATTTCGAATTTTAAAAGTATTTTTGTTAAATTACAGAAATTCGCATCAATCTGACGTTCCCCGATAAACCCTCTTAATTCTATAATCAGAAACTGCACGGCTGATAGCCGGTAGCCAGCGGTTACCCCGTTCCGGTAATCGCGAGATGCGTCCGGGAATGACCACGACACATATGTGTTTAATTCCCACGTGCCTGCGCCTGTTTAATCGCGTTGGCCATCCCCAGTTCGTACATCAGCTTTCTTCCTACTACTTCCGTGGGAGCGAAACGCCGCACGAAATTGATTTCCGCGTCCGTTGGTCTTTCAGTTTCGGTTACGTTATCCGCCACCTTTAAATTCCAGGGAACATCCTTGCGGACACTATCCACGCTCACTCCGTGGTGAACCTGGGCAAGATACATTTCCTTTGTGTGCTCATGGAAACGAAAGATGCCTTTGGTGGTCAGAAGCATTGTGGGGCCGGAACCGGGCGGAAAAAGCCCTGACTTGTCACGGCTGTCGCCGCCTTCAAGATAGCCGGGAGAAGTGAAGTAATCCAGTTTATTGACAAACTCTCCGCCGCGCATGGTCAGAATGGTGCGTTTGGCATAGGAAAGAAAGTCCGGCGCTCCTCCCGCACCCGGCAGGCGCGCCTGGGGATTATAATAATCTCCCACAACTGTAGTGTTGATATTGCCGAATTTATCAATCTGCGCCACACCGAGAAAGCAGACATCCACAAAACCGCGGTAGGTCATGGTGAAGGCGGAAAACAAATCCGTGGCGTAGGAAAAACCGCGGCAGGCGTTGGCGTCCGCGATATGATTGGGAGGAACCAACGGTTGAAAATCAATGATGCCGGATTCCATCATCAAGGTAGCCTGCGGCGCGTGCAGGGCCTTGGCCATGGCGCCCGCAGTTGTAGGCAGACCCACTCCCAAAATAACATTTTCGCCGTCATGGATTTCCCGCGCGGCGGTTATTATTAACAGTTCGTCGAGTGTGTATTTTTTAGCCATTGAGTAACCCCCTTTCTTCCAGAATCTTTTCCATTTCTTCCAAAGTTATGCCCATTGTGCGTTCCAGGTCATTGTTATCCCAACAGGAACCGTAGGCACTGCCGTAGTCTGCCGGCGCTGAAAAATAAGGTTTGGCCTTTATGGCATCCAGTTTCCCCGATCCGTAGGATGCAATATAGTGATCGATATAAGCCTGCCGGTTCGGACAGCCGTAAACCCATTCGTTCATCCATGTTTTCAGGCTTTCACCGGCCATATCCATCAGGAAAAACATCGCATACATTGTGCGATCGAGATTGTAATATCCCAAAACTTCCGTGGGGTGCGCTCCCCACGGCACTTCGACTACCGCGTCCACCCGGTAGGCCGGTATCATGGTCAGATGTGGACTGGATTGAATAATATCGTGTTCGACAATTTCTTCGCACGAAACTACTATCTTCTTACTGGCAAGCGCCGCGGCCGCTACACTGCCCAAAGCACCCCAGTACTGGGCGTTGCCAAACTTGTCCGCCCGCTGGACATGCACAATGCACACATCCGGATTAGCCGCCGGCACAGTCAGTATTTTTTTTCCGGTATATGGACAGTCAATGACTTTATATTTGTTCTCACCCATAAAGGAACGCTTTTTAAAAAGATCGGTCACCATAGCTCCTTCCAGCGCCTGCATGAATGAAAAACCGTGCATACCGGCCAGAAGACGGGCGTTGTACTGAAAATTGGTATAGTCCTCCATTAATAATGTTCCGGCTTTCAGCGCGCGTTCCACGGCCGAACCGCCTTCCTTGCCACCGGCACGATAGACATACGTGGATATAAGCCTGTCCACACAGCCCCCTGCTACCAGAACCTCCACATCAAAAACACCGGACTGTGAATAGAGAGTCAGACCCTTTTTCTGTTGGCGGATAACCTCAAAAACAAGTTCGGCACAGGTACCCACCGTGTAGTTGCCAATAACAAGATGATCGCCGTCTTTTACAAAACGGTTGATCGCCTCCTTCGCGCTCATGACTTTATTCTGCACTTTCGCCATTTATACCTCCATAGAGTTTAAGTTTCAGCGGCGTCTTTTACAAAAAATTAGCTTCTGAAGAATACTCATACTCTAAAAGAATATGTTTCTAATTCTTTGCAATCTTAAGAGAAACATTCATGCATGTCAACGAATTAATCAAGACGTTTTTCTCCTTTTTATATTGACAACATACAACTGAACATGATACTTTACAGCTTATTCGTTTTAAGATAAATACTGGAAATATTACTGGAATTTTTCGCTTAAAACACAAGGAGAAAATTGTGACTTTTCAGGAATTAATTTTTGCTCTCGAAAAATACTGGCATTCTCAAGGCTGCGTTATTCAACAGCCCTATGATATGGAAGTCGGTGCGGGCACTTTTCATCCTGCAACCTGCCTGCGCGCACTGGGACCGGAGCCGTGGAACGTGGCCTATGTTCAGCCGTCACGCCGCCCTACGGACGGACGCTACGGCAAAAACCCCAACCGTCTGCAGCACTATTATCAGTATCAGGTCATCATGAAGCCTTCTCCGGTCAACATTCAGGAACTTTATCTTGATTCGCTCAAGAGTTTCGGCATTGATCCCCTTGACCATGACATCCGCTTCGTGGAAGACGATTGGGAATCTCCAACGCTGGGCGCCTGGGGATTGGGCTGGGAGGTATGGCTCGACGGCATGGAAATCTCGCAATTTACCTATTTCCAGCAGGTCGGCGGTTTCGACTGCAATCCCGTCTGTGCCGAACTGACTTACGGCACCGAACGTATTGCCATGTATATCCAGGGCGTCAACAATGTCTATGATCTCCAATGGACGGATAAAATCAAATACGGCGATGTGCATCACAAAAGCGAAGTGGAATTTTCCACCTACAATTTTGAAGTTGCCGATATTCCGATGCTGCGCAAACTTTTCGATACCTACGAAGAAGAAGCAATGCGCATCGCTGAAAAAAATCTGGCACTGCCCGCTTACGATTACTGCCTGAAATGTTCACACACCTTTAATCTGCTCAACGCCCGTGGCGCCATCAGCGTGGCCGAACGCACCAGTTACATCGGCCGGGTGAGAAATCTGGCACGCATCAGCGCGGAATTGTATATAAAACAACGTGAAGACCTGGGATACCCACTCTTAAAAAGATAATAGAATATCTGGAGCTAAAATGAGTAATGAACTTTTGTTTGAAATTGGCACTGAAGAAATTCCCGCTGGATTTCTATCCAAAGCGATTGTTGATATGGAAGACATTATCCATAAATCACTAACAGAAAAACGCATTGCTTTTGAAGGGATCAGGTGTCTGGCCACGCCGCGGCGCCTTGTTCTTTATATAGCCGATTTGTCCCCCCGGCAGGAAGATCAGTCTATTGAGAAATTAGGACCGGCGAAGAAAGCAGCCTTTGACGAAAACGGTCAGCCGACAAAAGCCGCTATCGGTTTCGCCAGAGGACAGGGGCTGGAAGTTTCTCAACTGGAGACTATCACAACCGAAAAAGGCGAATATATCGGCGCGCGCAAAACAATTGCCGGACAACCGACAAAAGAACTGCTTCCGGTTATTCTCAAAGATTTCATGCTGGCTATTCCCTTCCGCAAATCAATGCGCTGGGCCGACTACGATCTGCGTTTCGCGCGTCCGGTGCACTGGATTTTGGCGCTTTACGACGGAAATGTCATTTCTCTGAAGATTGAAAATATCGAAAGCGGCAATACATCCCGCGGTCATCGTTTTATGAGCCCGGCTTCTTTTGCCGTTACCGGTTTTGAAGACTACCTGCAAAAAACCAGAGAAAATTTTGTAATTGCCGATCCTGCCGAAAGAAAAAATATAATTCTTGATGAAGCGCAGAAAGCTGCGGCAGAAGTCGGAGGAAAACTTTTTTATACTGACGATCTGCTGGAAACAGTAAGCTTCATCGTGGAATATCCCGTAATAGTGCGCGGCGGTTTCGACGAGGACTATTTGAAAATTCCCAAAGAAGTTCTGACAACGACCATGATCTCGCATCAAAAATACTTCCCTGTTGTCAATAACGAAGGAAAACTTCTGCCTTATTTCATTGCGATCAGCAACACCAGACCCCGCGACATCACGGTAGTGGCCAAAGGCAACGAAAGGGTCCTGCGGGCGCGTCTGGCCGACGCATCTTTCTTTTTTGAGGAAGATAAAAAAGTCCCCCTGGAAGACAGAGTGGAATCGCTTAAAAAAGTTGTCTTTCATACACTGTTAGGAACATCACACAAAAAGGTCTTGCGCTTCCGAAAGCTGGCGGTAAAGATTGCTTCCAAAGTGAAACCCTCCGTTAAGAAAAATGTTGATCGCGCCGCGCTGCTGGCTAAAGCCGATCTGGAATCGCTGATGGTGGGTGAATTTTCCGAACTTCAGGGCATCATGGGGCGGGAATACGCACTTATAGCCGGAGAAACACCGGCAATCGCCAATGCTATCTATGAACATTATTTGCCGATTGCCGCCGGCGGTGACCTGCCGCAAACAGATGAAGGAGCAATTGTCGGCATTGCCGATAAGATGGACACTATTGCCGGTTTTTTCGGCGTGGGCATGCCGCCGACCGGTACGGCCGATCCCTACGCACTGCGCCGTCAGGCATTAGGCATTATTAATATTATTTTATCCCGTTGCTATTCTTTAAGCCTGAATTTCCTGATTGACGAAAGCCTTATACAACTCAAGGATGTTCTGAAAAAACCGTCTGATGAGGTTAAAAAGGATATCCTGGAGTTCTTCAAGGGACGCCTCCAGAACCAACTTATTACCCAGGGGTACGCTTATGATACCGTAGATGCCGTCTTGTCCACGGATATTGATGAACTTGTCGAGGTTATGGAAAAGGTTAAGGCTCTACAGTCTTTTCGTCAGAATCCCGATTTTGAACCCATTTCCATCGCCTTTAAGCGTGTGGACAATATTTTGAAGGATTTCCAAAACGGTCAGATTGATGTCAACCTGCTTGCCCATGAAGCGGAAATAAAACTCTTTTCTACTTTTGATGATATCAAGACCCGGGTGGAAAAAGGTATAATTGAGAAAGATTTCAGCGCCGCGTTGAATAAACTGGCCGCTTTGCGTCCACATGTGGATGATTTTTTTGATAATGTAATGGTTATGGATAAGGATGAAAAAATTCGTTTTAACCGTCTATCGCTTTTGGCGGAGATATCAGCCCTTTTCCATAAAATTGCCGATTTTTCTAAAATTGTTACACCAGATTGATTTTTTTGCTGATCTCTCCATAAGTTGAAATATCAGACGAATTGACATTAATATAAATCCTTGTTAGTATAAAATTCAATTTCTATATCTTAAGGAAAGATTTACTCCATGAACGATCAGTTAACTCCACCATCCGCAACAAATATTAATGGAACTTCCCGAATACGCAAGGAACTACTGGACATAACCAACCATATTCATGCGGCACAGAATATCAAACAAATTCTCATCGATTTAAAGAGCGGCATCCTCAACCTTTTTAATGCCAATTCCATAACTACTTACGTCGTCGATAAAGCACGCAATGAAATTTATTCCATGTTTCTGGCCGGCACACAACTCAAAGAAATCAGATTACCAATAAATAATAAAAGTATTGCCGGCTACGTAGCGAACACCGGCACGATAATTAATATTGAAAATGCATACAATCAAAAGGAGCTTAAGAGTATCGAAGCGGAGTTAACTTTTGATGACAGCTGGGATAAAAAATCGGGCTTTAAGACCAGGCAGATTCTTGCCGCCCCGATATACCACAGCAGCCAGCTCATGGGTGTCCTTCAAATTATCAACAAGAAAGTTGGTGATGGAAAATTCTCTGAAGAGGAAATTGCATTAGCGCTGGAAATTGCCGAAGTTCTCGGTGTCGCTTTTTACAATCAACAACGTTTTGTTCGCCACCGGAAAACACGTTTTGATTATTTAATAACCCACGATCTTCTTAAAGAAGAAGAACTGGAAAGCGCATGGAAAGAAGCGCGTGAAAAAAAAGAGTCAATGGAAAATTTCCTCATGATGAAATACAAAATATCTAAAGAAGATGTTGGTCGTGCTTTTGAGGAATTTTATAACTGTCATTTTATCAGATATAACGAGAAAATACCTATCCCGGGCCACTTAATTAAAGATTTGAAAAAAAATTATCTGCGCCGTGAACTTTGGGTGCCACTGGAAAAGGTCGGTGACAAAATTCACGTAATCATGGATGATCCGAACAACATTATAAAGAGAGACACCATTGAAAATCTTTTAAAAACCAAGCAAATAAATTATGACGTCGCCTTGGAAGAAGACATAATAAAATACATCAACCTTTTTTATAATACTCCCGATGACGAACACTCTTTTATAGAAATATTAGGCCGGATGGAGGGTGACGATGCGACGTCAGAAGATGAAGAAGGCGACGAAACGGTCACCGAATCGGATAGTGTTATTATGCAACTCGTTAATAAAATTATTAATGATGCTTATAATCGCCGTGCTTCGGATATACATGTCGAACCCAATGTAGACAGAAAAAATGTAGAGATTCGGTTCCGTGTCGATGGCGACTGTGCTCTCTATCAAACGGTCCCTTTCAGTTACCGCGCGGCCCTTATTTCGCGCATCAAAATCATGTCCAATCTGGATATCACCATTAAAAGACTGCCACAGGACGGTAAGATTAAGTTCAGGCGTTCTAATGGAGACGAAATTGAATTGCGTGTAGCGACAATTCCTACCCAGGGTGGTGTGGAAGATGTGGTTATGCGTATTTTAGCTAAAGGCGAGACAATGCCTCTGGAAGATATGGCTTTATCTTCGCGCAATTACAACGAACTAACCAGTATTATTTCCAAACCTTACGGCATGATTTTGTGTGTCGGTCCTACCGGTTCCGGTAAAACAACTACACTGCATGCCGCATTGCACCACATTAATCGTCCGGACAGAAAAATATGGACGGCGGAAGACCCTGTGGAAATCACTCAATACGGTTTGCGTCAAGTACAAGTGCACCCCAAGATCGGTTTTGATTTTGCGGCAGCTATGCGTGCATTTTTACGTGCGGATCCTGATGTCATCATGGTCGGCGAAATGCGCGATTACGAAACAGCAAAGACAGGTGTTGAGGCATCCCTTACCGGTCACCTGGTATTCAGCACTCTGCATACGAACAGTGCCCCGGAAACTATTGTCCGCCTGCTGGATATGGGCATTGATCCCCTTAATTTTGCCGATGCCTTGTTGGGCATTCTCGCTCAACGCCTTGTACGAACTCTTTGCAAGAAGTGTAAGGAACAATATCATCCTACAAAGGAAGAATACGACGAAATGGCTGAAAGTTACGATCAGGAAGAATTTGACAAGTTAAATATCCCTTACAATGATGAATTCAAACTTTACAGACCTAAGGGTTGTGATATATGCAATAATACCGGCTATAGAGGCAGAATGAGTATTCATGAACTCTTAGTCGCAACCGATGGTATCAAAAGACTGATTCAAAAGCATGAAACCGTAGAAGTCATGCGGAACCTGTCCCGGAGCGAAGGCATGACGACACTTTTACAGGACGGTATTCTAAAAGCTCTCAAAGGTTTTACTGATTTTAAACAGGTACGCCGCGTCTGTATAAAATAATTATATTATTCTATACGTATTTACTCTCCCGAACAATTAGGATTATTGTAATTTACTTTGACCATGGAAAGTAAATCAAGAACCACAGTATTTTACCGTATTCTCTTCTCACTTTTCTCCAATCTGCCGACGATAATTCCCGGAAGTCCGCCGGAGCTTTTTCGTAATGTGTCGGCACAAAATAAAAAACGTTATTATTTGTATCAAATACCTTCATCGCAATGATTTTAATACGCCGCATGTGATAAGGTGAACTGACAAATATCGCGGAATTCAGTCTGTAACCAGACATTATTTTTCGGGCTTCGACTATTTCCAAATGTGTATCTTCATAAAATTCCGGAGGTGCGGTAACATTCTTTTGATCTGATTTTAAAAAATATAAATTCGGTGATAAATATTTCTTCATTTCCTTATCATAAACTCTGTAAACTTTATGATACGCCGGAATAATTAAGTAATCAGCCATTCCTTCGTTTATTAATTTATAGGCTTCTTTTTGACGTGCCTTGAAATCCGGCCCCAGGATAAGTACGATCGCATTTGCCTTCCTGTATTCCGAAGAATAAAGCAAATACTTTGGAGAGTATAAAATAAATCCTGTCAGCAGAACTAAAAACAGGATTCCGGCAAGATAATATTTACCGATTTTTATCACAAACAATATCCTTCAAATAATTATCTGTATTGAATTTTGAAGAAGGAAGATTCAGCAATTAATCCGTATCGCCGAAATAATTCGCTGAAAATATAAATATTTCCGTTTCTTTATCCTTCCAGGCCTGCGCCGGTAATCCGGCTTTATGGCAAGTCTCCTGAAGGAATGTTTCTCTGTCCCATTTATACTCAACAGCCACCTGCGGCAACAATAAACCGGCGTTTTGTCCGCGAACAATGTATAATCCGTGCCTTCCCACTTCAATTTCGTTGATATCTTTGATTTGTTTTAACGGACTCAATACCGATATTTCAAAAGTTAAATCTTTAACTTCTTCCGGTTTTAAGGAAGGAAATCGTGGATCACGAAAAGCGGCAGCCAAAGCCATTTCCTGTACTGTTTCTCCGAGCGGTTTATATGCTTTTATATAACCTATGCAACCGCGAAGGTGACCGCGTTTTTTCAGAGTCACAAACGCGCCACTTTTGGACTTGAGGTTTTCTGAATCCATTTTCAGTTCAGGCATTTTTTTATTGTTGATTTTGGCCGTAATCGCTTCTTTGGCTATTTCCAGAAGGGTATTTTTTTCTTTCGTTGTTAATTCCATTTCGGACTCCTATTCTTTACAATAAACCGCTGCCGCATATCCCACAACCGAACTTTTATCGCCGGTTATATCTCCTGAATTGGCATATTTTAAGAGATGTGCTTTATCAGCTTTCATCATATGCGCTACCAGCATTGTCACTACCATGGGCCCGCCGCCACACGCTTCAACAGTCCCATTTGCCATTGCCTGCACAAGACCAACAGCATCGCCATTTTTCAAATATCCCAGCGCAACGGCATCCATTTTTTTTGCCGCGTTATAGTTATAAAAATGAGATAAATCGGAGCTGCCTACTATCAATGTTTTTTTGTCGCGTACAGTTTCATATATAGCCGCCGCAAGGTCCCGACAGGTATCCATGTCCTGATTGCCCATAACCAAAGGAACAAATGAAAATTCACCCAACGCGGCCTGCAAGAAAGGAATCTGAATTTCCACGGAATGTTCCTGACGATGCGCTTCCGGAATATCAGCCGTTATCTTACTTAAATTTTTAATTTTCTGCGCAAATTCTTCGGCGACAGTCACGACGCCAAGAGGTGTTTCATAACCGCCCCGGCTAAAAACGGATACACCGTTAAAGGCAACTCTGTGACTTGGTCCTATGACGACAACAACATCATACTTATTACCGCGAATAAGCTTGTAAGCGTTTGCCGCTACTTGTCCTGAGTAAACGTAACCGGCATGAGGAGCAACCAAACCTACAATCTCTCCCGGCAATGTCAAATCAGGAACTGATGCAAAGAAGCTTTCAATATTTTTTTTCAGAATTGACGGATTTCCCGGATACCATGAACCGGCTATTACTGACTTTCTCACGGTATTCATAGCTACCTCACTTCAATCGCCAGACGACCCCTTGTGGAGTGTCTAAAACATCAACGCCACGTTTAGCTAGTTGCGATCTATAGGAATCTGCCTCCTTCCAGTTACTAATTTTTCTTGCCGCTTCTCTTTTATCTATCAACATTCTTATTTCCCCGTCTGCAACCAGCGCCTCAAAATCCATTATGCCCAAGACTTCGTTTATATTTCCCAACGCCGTCAGTATTTTCAGGGCATTACTTTTATTTATCATGCCCTGGGTCAGAGGAAAGTTTATTTTACCAATAAAATTAAAAACCGCCGCCAGTGCCACGGCAATATTTAAATCATCATCCAAAGCCGCTGTGAAATCATGCTTAAGATCATATATCAGTTGATCTATTTCCGTAAAAGCTTCTTTATCATCGCCATGAGCGGCATTTAACCGGCTAATGAACGTATGGATTTTTTTTACCGTATTTTTTGCCGCCACCAAAGCGCCTTCTGAATAGTTAACCGGTTTGCGATAATGTACTCCCAGCAAAAAAAGACGAATATCTCTTCCGCTGTAACCACTTTCCCGCAATTGTGACAACGGCAGCGTATTATCCAGGGAACGGGACATTTTCCTGCCTTCGACCATTACCAGTTCGGCGTTAATCCAGTAATTAGGGCCGTTATGACCGGAAAAAGCTTTATTGATGGCTAAAACATTTTCACAATGGGGAAATATCTCATCGGCCCCGCTGACGTGAATATCATAAGTCGCTCCAAGATATTTATTGGAAACAGCCGCGCATTCCATATGCCAACTGGGTCTCACATTTCCCCATACGGTCTTATAATAAATCCCTCTTTTTAATTCGGCCAGACTTGATCTCTTTAATAAAGCAAAATCCGCCGGACTGTCTTTTTCATAATCATCAAGATCTATTGATTTCCCCTGTCTTGTTTTACCCAAATCTATATTGGAAAGAGCTCCGTAATCGGCCAATTTGGAAATATTATAATAAACTGAATGCAATTTTTCGTAGGCATAATCTTTATCCACTAATTTCTCGACAATTTTTAACATAACGTCAACATTTTCAGACGCTTTCACATAGATATTATCCTTATTAATGTTGAGAAATTGTACATCTTCCATAAACACCTGCAAATATTTCTGAGAATAATCTGCAAGTTCAAGCCCTTCTTTTTCCGAGCTTTTTATTGATTTATCTCCAAAATCAACGATGTCCAGAACATGTTTTACCTTGCAACCTTTATAAATTAAATATCGGTTGATTAAATCGGAGACCACCATGCGCCGGTAATTTCCCAAATGGGGAGTATCATGTATTGTCGGACCGCACGTACGCATGGTTACTTCATCAAGTTTTATCGGA
>JQOA01000214.1:0-347 GCA_000753945.1 Smithella sp. D17
GCCTCCGCTATTTCCGTCGAGATCAGGAAGTCTGAAATTACTGTGCTTTATCCAGTCCAGCGCGGAATTTCAAGTAATCATCAGCGGATTACGCGGCTGTTCGATCATCGGCAAATGTCCCAGTCCTTTCATGATGATGACCTCGGAGCGGGGTATCAACTTGTGCAGGATATCTGCTGTGGCCGGATTGATGGCGCGGTCTTTGTCGCCGAAAACAATCAAAGCGGGCGCTTTCAGATGTCAGTACATAATTCCCGTTAATTACCTTGTCTATTTGATAAAATTTATAGCGTTTCCGTTTGTACGTCAATTATGATGAAGTCGTAAAAAGTCGAAAAACCGTCATA
>JQOA01000214.1:452-5460 GCA_000753945.1 Smithella sp. D17
AGGGCAAAAGCGACTTTTTACGAGACCATCAATTATTATATTGTGTCTGATCCAAAATGCAAAAAAGGAATTAGCTGCTTCAGCTAACCCCTTGTAATTATTTGGTAGCGGGGAGAGGATTCGAACCTCTGACCTTTGGGTTATGAGCCCCATATATGGCATTTTACCGCATTTTACCACTTTTTACCATTATTGACTTATACTATTGAATATTAAAGGTAATTATCTGTATTATTTTTTCTTGACCTACTTCGTTTTACCTGTATATTAACCGTGAAGGTTGGAAATAGGGTTGGAATTTTGCCTTTGGGTTTTCTTTTGGTTTTTGTAATATGGGTTGGAAATTAATAAGGAGATCGGATCATGAAACGATTTAAAACACAATATCCAGGAGTTTTTTACCGAGAAACAAAACGGATCGGTGGCAACGGTACTGAAAAAGTATTTTATGTTGTTTTCAAAAAAAATGGGAAAGTTTATGAGGAAAAAGCTGGCCGTCAATATGTTGATGATATGACGGCGTCGCGAGCAGCACTTATTCGAGGAGAACTCATTGAAGGCAAGAGGAAATCGCGCCCGAAAAAAAAAGAAGAGAAAAAGGTAATGGAAGATCGATGGACTATTGAGAAATTATGGAATGCATACAAAAAAAATCATCCTTTCCTAAAGGGACTCGTTCAGGACGAATGTAGATTTAAGAAATATATTGAGCCGAACCTTGGTAAGAAAGAACCTTTCGAACTTGTCCCCTTGGATGTTGATCGCATTCGGATCAAACTCCTAAAGACAATGAAACCTGCAACCGTCAGAAACGTCTTAGAACTTCTTAGACGAATCATCAATCACGCCGCAAAGAAACGATTATGTAAAATACCCGATTTCAAGATTGAAATGCCGGAAGTAAATAATATCAAGACGGAAGATTTGAGCGCTGATCAGTTGAATGCTTTGCTTAAAGCAATAGATGAATCCACCTACCGCACGGCGGCCAACCTAATGAGTATGGTTTTATTTACCGGTATGCGTAGAGGAGAACTTTTCCACTTGAAGTGGACAGATGTGGACTTTGAAAAATCGTTCATCCATATTGTAAATCCGAAAGGTGGAAAGAATGAAAAAATCCCGCTCAATGAGGCCGCACGATCCGTTCTTGAATCAATTAACAAGACCTCTGAATATGTTTTCCCAAACGAAAGCGGTGAATGTCTTACTGACATTGCAAAAACAGTCAATCTAATCAAGAAGGCTGCCGGGCTACCGAAAGACTTCAGACCACTTCATGGACTTCGACATTTCTATGCGACGACCTTAGCCTCATCTGGCCAAGTAGATATGTATACCTTACAAAAGCTATTAACTCACAAATCACCAATGATGACTCAACGATATGCTCACCTTAGGGATGAGGCGTTACGGAGCGCATCAAATTTGGCGGGGCAACTCATTAAAATTCAAAAGCAAAAAGTAGCATGACAAGTCAAGATTTCATAAAGTGTAATTATGTAAAGGACGTGAGTTTAAAAAGACATGGAAAGCTACTGGGGCATGGAAATAAAAAACATCAGTCAGGAGCTTTTTATTTTTCTTTCAGCATTTTTGACACTTTTTCTATGGCAATGTCTTTCGTTCGAATCTCATTAATCAGCACGAGTTCGTAACTGGAAAGATTTTCTACTCCGATGTTTCGCTGAAGTTCAAGTTGAACAATTTCAGCTTCAGTCGGCTCAAACAATTTCGTGAATGTTGTTTCTTCATCAATTAGATACTTAATGTCTGTTATTGAAAGCGAATCCCACTCGCGTATTTTATCAAAAACATCCTTCGATAATTCTTTTTGAGCAATGGATATGACAGATTTATTTTCCTGAGATATCTTTGTCAGTTTCACAATAGGACTGGGATAATCGGACGACAGATTAAAGATGTCTTTTTCTTTTTTCCTTCTAAACAGAAAAACATTATTGTGATCATCCTTCAACAGGATTGCATATATTAACGGCAAGCCGATATTAGAAAATTTTTTCAATTCAGGAAACGGAGCAATAAGGGTAATCATACGGAGTTGTTTGTTGAGTTTCGATAATAAATATAATGGTTCGAAATTATCAAATACAACACCATCCGGCATAAACATTTTTATCAGGCGGCCGTTGCTTTTGAATGGATACGAAACGGTATCATCAATATAAGCAGGGTTGATATATAGACCCTTGACCATCAATTTTAATGTTTCTTTAGAAAGGCTTGCCTGACCTTTTTCAAATTGTTGCAATGATTGATAAGTGATTTTAGCGCCTGCCGAGACCTCGGGCTGAGTTTTTCCGGTCAATTCCCTAACTAATTTAAATAGCTTATTGACTGCTAACTTATCCATAAAAACTCCTTGACACAAATATATTACTTGTTATATTGCAATATAAATTAGTAAACACAGGTTATATGCTGGTATTTAGAATACATAAAATGAAAATAAAAAGCAAGGAGAAAAAGTGATGGAAAAGTTATTAATTACAGAATCCGAGGCTTCCAAACTTTTAAGCGTTTCTACTCAGACATTGCGCAATGATCGCTCCTCTTCCCGCGGGTGCAGATACGTAAAGATACTCAAACGCGGCAGAAAACGCGGCAGTATCCGGTATCGGATGTCCGATATTATGGAATATATCGAAAAGAATACAATAAAGCTGGAAGGATAAAACCAGAGGCGGACGATGAGACCGATTATCAGCGTGATCAATAACAAAGGCGGCACAGCGAAAACTACAACTGTAATTAATACTGGAGAAGCTTTATCAATGCTGGGGAAAAGGGTTCTAATCATTGATATGGATAATCAGTGCAATGCGACGGATATCCTGCAGGAAGGCATTGGAAGACCACTTGTCAAGAGCCTTTACGATGTATTAGATCCCCGGAGAAGCAACGAATCTACCGATATAGAAAGCTGCATATACCCGACCGTCAAGAAGGGGCTGCATTTTATACCCAATATTCCTGATTCAGCCATTCTCGGTCCAAGGATTGTCCTGGGAGGTGAACCTGCCCTCTTTCTCCTGCGGGAACGTGTGCGGAATTACGCCTTGAATAATTTCGATTTCACTTTTATTGATTGTCCCCCCAATGTAGATGTATTCGTTATTTCGGCGATGATCGCATCTGACCTCGTGATAGTCCCCACCATGGCGGGCAGCAAATTCTCGCTAAATGGGCTCGTGAAAACAAAAGCCTTTATAGACGATATAGGCAACCGTTATAATTCCAACCTCAAATTTTTAAAGCTCCTGATCACCATGGTGGACAGCCGTACATCAATCTGTAAAACGATTGTCAATGCCATAAGGAAGACTTTTTTAGAAGACGAGGTCTTCTATCAGACCATTCCTATGAATACCGATTTTCAAAAAGCGGAAGTTTTTAATCAATCTATTTTTGGTTACAGAATCGGCGCTCCGGGCGCCGGTGCATATATGAATATTGCCGAAGAAATCATCAATACAATAAAAAGTAAAAACGACATCCTTAATCCCTAATTAAGGAAAGAATCATTTATGCAAACTAAAAGTTCGACCGGAAAATCCAACATCATGGGCAGGCTCGTTGACGAAATGGTTACAAACGTATCCGGCCAGTTTCATGGAGCTGACGCTCCCCCTGAACAGACAAAAGAACACACAAAAGAACAGACAGTCAAACACACAGACAATCAGACGCTCAATCGGACACTCAATCGGACGGACAATCAGACAGACAGTCACACAAACAAACGGACAATCAGACGGTCAAACAGACAGTCTTCAGGACATACAGAAGAACAGTATAAAGAACAAACAAACACACATGCAAAAGAACACTCTCAAGACCAGTCAGCAAAGCAGGATTTCTCCGAAACGCACATTCTAACTGCGATGGATAGATCAGCGCCTCCGTTTGCTCATTTTACGGAAAGGCAAAGCGCCGTTCTGGCCTTTATGATTCATAGCAAGAATAAATATGTTACACTCGATTATATTGCCTGTGCCACCGGCCTGACATATGCTTCAGTCCGCACGGCCATTAAGACTCTTCGCCAATACAAATACGTTTTAAACACTGGCCGCTTCCGACATCTTAAAACACAATACCTCCATTACGAACTTGACGATATTCGTTGTGAGCAATTTTGGAAAGAAAAAGGTATTTTCTATGATTTCAGCAGACCATTAAGATGGGACAGGAATGGTTTAATTCGATCTGCGGAAACAGAATCTATTGAACAGACAAAAGAACACTCAGAAGAACAGTCACCCGAACAGACATTCAATCAGACGGACAGTCAGACGGTCAATCAGACGGTCAATCAGACGGTCAATCAGACAGACTTACTTAGTAGTAGTACTATATTTAATAATAAAATACTACTAACTAAGATAACGGAAACATTTGAAACCCACCCGGATTTTGTGTTTTGGGTGAAAGAAAATCTTGCACCTGATACTGTGCTCAGATGGATAGAGGAATTCAGCGACATCCCGATAAAAGCTGAAGATATGTTGCTGTACCTTTCCCGCTGCAGTTACGACCTAACAACACTAAACAAAAAAGCATCTCTTAAAAATACACCCGTGAATTATTTTTATGGTTGCATCAAACGGAACAAAACATATTTGCCCCCACAAGGGTTTAAAACTCTCGATGAAAGGATTTTAGAAGATAAACGGAAGATTGTGGAAGGACTGGAGAACAGAGTCCGTGAACTCCAGGAATTAGAAGAAAAGGAGAAACAGGCAAATATAGAAATTAAATTTTGCGAAATGATGGGCGAAGAAACTGGTGAGCTCTACAATGCATGCTTAAATAATATCCCGTCTGTGTTCAAGGATAGTGATCGTTCAGGGCCGGGGTTCAAGACTGCCATGAAACAAGCTTTTATAAAAATACCAAATAGTTGATCATAAAAATGGAGGAGTTTAACTATGAAAAGTGCTGCGAAGGAGAAAAAGAAATTGAATCCAAGTCTCGATGAGAAAAT
>JQOA01000214.1:5485-5857 GCA_000753945.1 Smithella sp. D17
TGAAGGGAAAAATGGAGTTATTAAAGAGGAAAGCTAAAGCCGATGAAGTAAAAAGACTCAATGGCAAGAGAATTAAATTGCATGATCTAGTTACTTCTTTTGTTTCCAAAGGCTGGCCGGAAGATTACGAAACGCTGAAATCAAATATCACATCAATAATCGAGGAATAGTTTTATGATGGGTCCGGTATCTCAATCTGCAACAGCAGCAAGTAAGTATTATTACGAGAAAGATCCCGTTTACGAAAAAGACAACAGCAGGTGGCTAGGAGGTGGCTGCGAGTCTCTTGGCCTTGAGGCCGGCGCTGTTGTTTTGAAGGATGATTTTAATAATATCATTAAAGGAAATGATTTAACCGGCGGGCAAATTGTT
>JQOA01000214.1:5864-7245 GCA_000753945.1 Smithella sp. D17
CGAACAGAACATCGTGCCGGCGTTGATTTTGTTTTTTCCGATCCTAAAAGTGTTTCCATTATGGAACATCTTGCCGGAGATGAGAGGATCAGGAACGTTAGATCAGCCGCCATTGAAGATGTTGTGAAACACATTGATGATAATTACATTGCCTACCGCGAAACAATAAACTATGAAGTAAACGTTGTCCATGCTGAGGGAAAGGGTATCTTTTCCGCATATGAACATTCAACCAGCCGCGAAAACGATCCTAATTCCCATACTCATGTTCTGATATGCAACATGGTGCAACGTGATGACGGTTCCTACAGGGCTCTGTACAATGATGAAATATTCAAGAATCAAAAAGAGATTACCGCCGTCTATAACGCGAGTATGGCTAAAGGCTTGTCGGAGATCGGCTATGCAATAGAAATCAAACCAAACGGATTATATGAGGTAGCAGGGGTACCCAAAGAGCTGATTGACACGTTTTCCAAGAGAACGGCAAATATCAAGCAGGCGGAAGCTGAATTTTTAGATAATAATAATGTTCTGGAAACTAATCCCAAAATACAAGTAATTGCAACGCTGGAAACCAGGCCGGAAAAATCAGATTTAACAAAAGAATTTTTATTGGATTCCTGGAACAAGCAAGCCCGCGATATCGGTTATCCCAATGATAAATTAGCGTCTTTGGTCACAGCAGCGTTTAATAATAAAACAGTTCATGATATTTCTGTAAATAGCGTCATTCGTCATGTTGTTAATGATCTTACCTCTACCGAATCTACGTTTACCACTTCTGATTTAATTAAGCACAGCCTGGCTCTTTCGATGGGCAAATATAACAAAAATGACATCACTAATGAGATCGATAAAAATGTGACCGGAGATAAGCTATTTACTGAAATAGCGCCTGGAATCTACAGCACTGATAAAATGATTGAGACCGAAAAAAATATCCTACGGATGCTAGAATCAGGAAAAGGGAAAGTGAATCCCTTAATGAGTAAAGAAGAAGCGGAAAAGTTTATTAACAGTTTTGAAAATAATAATAAAAATATTGTAACCCACGGTTTGACTAAGGATCAAAGAAATTTGTTTATTGATGTAATGACCTCCAATGATCAGTTCATTGTTGTTCAGGGAGACGCGGGGACCGGTAAAACAACTATTTTTAAGGCCGTAGCCGATGCCTGTGAGGAAAAACTTGTTACTTTAAGCGGCCATTCTAAAACCGGTAAAGCTGTCGAGGAATTTGTCAGTGCTACAGGAGCCAAAGGCAGCACTGTTGATTCTTTTTTGCTCCAAAAATCTAAGGACAGCGATAGTTCTTTAAGAATTATAGATGAAGCTTCGATGTTGGGTTCTTTGCAAACACATTCCATGATTGACAGAG
>JQOA01000214.1:7323-9307 GCA_000753945.1 Smithella sp. D17
CGTGCTTTTCAAGATGCTCAAGACAAAGGTGATATTCATGTGATTAAATTATCGCAAGGTATTCGTCAAAAAAATGCTTATACGATTAAATTAGCAGAGCTGGCAAAAAGTAAATATAAAATAAATGATGCCGTAAATCTTATCAATGAAAATAATAAACTGTATGAAAGAACTTCCTTTGATGATCGAAGAGATATAATTTTAGAATTATACAAAAATGATTCGTCCAATTCAATTGTCGTTACATCCACTAATAAGGAAAAGGATGTTTTAAATTCGGACATTCGTTCTTATTTAGTAAATAATAATATAATAGACAGTAAAGGTTTCCTTTTTAATACACAAGCGCCTATTTCTCTTGTGGGGATTGAAAAACGGTTTTCTTCTCATTACGAGATCGAGAATACAATTCATATTAAAAAATCTTTCAACGGTATCGAGCCAGGGACTTCCGGTAAAATAACCAATATTGATTTAAACAATAATACAATTACTGCCGCACTGGATAATGGTTCTATAGAAAAAATAGATATGTTTAAGAATGGAGATAAAATATCCGGCTCAGTAGATACAATAAAAGAATTTGCTAAAGGTGATCACATAATGTTTTTGAAAAATGACAAATTAATCGGGGTTAATAATGGCCAACCCGGAACAATTAATTCGATTGATGAAAACGGAATTATCAATGTCAGTGTCGGTAAAAACCGGATTAATGTAAATTTAAATCACTACAATTATGTGGATCATGCTTATGCAATTACTGATTACAAATCACAGGGAGGATCATATTCCAAAGTTATATTCAGTGCCCTTGCCGATAGAGTAAATCTTAATTCGTTTTATGTTGCTGCTACCCGAGCTAAAGATGATTTTTATTTATTAACCGATGATGTTGATCAATTAACAAAACATGCTTCCAGACCCCAGGATAAAAAATCTACGCTTGATCATACAATCCCCAACGATGAAATAAAAAATGGAATAAATATTCATTCTAAAGTTGAAAAAGATATTGATAATTCTAAGCAGAATAAAGATTTATCCCGGATTGAAAAAGACGGATACGCCATAGAGCAAATGCCTCCCAATGATAATTCTTTTGAGAAGGGAATGGAAATTTAATAATCGCCTGTTTGAGGTTGGGGAGTAAAGAACTCAGGTAAGAGGTTAATGGAAGGGTACACGGGTTATTTTTGGAGACCCTACGCAGAAAAATTCTGCCCAGCGTTAAAAACGGAACAAAAAAATGATCATTAGTATTTGATATAGTTAAACATTAAACGTTAACCATTATTTAACACAGCAAGGGAAAAATAAGACAATATCTTAATTAAAATAAATATATATGAGGTTTACAGGTGAGAAAGGTTGTTGGAGCCAGGATAATCGGTGAGCTAAGGGCGAGAATGGACAAGGAAGCGGCAGATAAAAAATGCTCACTATCAGAATTAATCCGGCAAAAAATAATATTTGCGTATGAGCAGGAAGAGAAAGAAAAGATAATTATAAATTTAAAAAAAATAGAAGGCGATATTAAATCTTTATTGAATTTGCTCATCATGAATTCGGCTCTTATGGCTGAAGATATTCGTAAAGAAAAGGGGGTGGAGGCTTGGGGAGAAATATTTAAAACCGCGAAGGAAATATTAGACGATTATAATAAAACAGGAAAGCTCACCATATAGCATTGAGTATAATTATGGATAATAAACATAATAAAAAAGCATTTAAGGGATTTGAAACCTGGATCAGTTTTTTCCAAATGAATATGAAAATGTTCAAGTGGATTTTGATTGCATCCGGATTGTTAAGCGCAGGCGTTACATTATTAATTATTTTTAATTTAGGTGACAGGGATTTTTATTTTTTTAAAATACCTGACGAAAGGTTCTGGCAGATAAGTGTTTGGTGTTTGGAAAATATGTGGTGGGGACTTATTAATAATGCGATGAAAGTTTTTCGACCGGCATGGGATATTTTG
>JQOA01000214.1:9366-10390 GCA_000753945.1 Smithella sp. D17
CTTTTCCAACTTCTGCCTCTTTATCTGGCAATATTTTTCATTATATTGGCTACAATTACCGTGTTTACTCTTCATTATTTTAGAAAAAGATCCATGAAACAAGAAGAGGATAAATATATCGACGGCGCCAAATTTATTTCTTCAGGTAAATTATTAAAGCTATTGAGTGAACAAAAGACGTCCATACCTATTGCCAATATTAAAACTCCCGTTGACGATGAGACCAAACATTTTTTTATCGTGGGAAGAACGGGGTCAGGTAAAACTCAAACTCTCAAAAGAGTCGTTACTCATTTACAAACTATCGGATCAAAAATTATTCTATACGACAACAAGGGCGATTATATTCCGACAAATTACAATGAGGAGAGGGATATAATATTTAATCCTATTGATCAGAGGTCAACACGATGGACTATCTTTAATGATTGCACATCGAAAATGGATATTGAACAAGTTATCTGTCACGGCATGATTCCCGGATCGGGTGGAAGCAGAGATCCATTTTGGGCTAATGCTTCCAGAGAAGTATTTCGGGGAATATTGTATTATTGTTACCGCAATAGAATGTATTCCAATGAAAAAATATGGGACGTATTGTCATCGGGAGCAAGTAAAATTGTAAAAATATTAAATACCATTCCAGAGGGAAGAACTGGCAGAGAAATGATATTAGATTCATCTTCGAAGCAGACACAAGGTATTATGGCAATGCTTTTACAATATACAGCTATTTTAGAATTAATGGCGACAGAGGATGGTGTTTTTTCAATTAGAAAGTGGCTGCATGATCCGAAGCCAGGCACTTTATTTTTAGTTAATCACAGCAAAAGTAAAGATGTTTTAAAACCTATTTTAACATTACTCTTAGAAATGGCCAGCCACGAAGTATTATCAATGCCGGATGATTATCAGCGCAGAATATATTTTTTCCTGGATGAGTTCGGATCGCTGAATAATATGAGCTCAATAATAGAATTATTAACACGGGCACGATCAAAGGGCGCTTCTGTATGGATTGGAA
>JQOA01000214.1:10424-10828 GCA_000753945.1 Smithella sp. D17
TGGAAAAGAAAGTCGGCAGTCCATCGTTAATGGATGTGCATCTAAATTAATACTGTCTATTGCTGAGCCGGAGACGGCAAAATATTTTTCCGATGCGATAGGCCAAACTGAAGTATTAGAATCCAGTGAATCCATGTCTATGGGGCCTTCGGACGTAAGAGATGGCCTTACTTTTACCCGAGCCTCAAAAACGAAGCCTTTAGTATTGCCATCTGTATTTCAGCAATTTCCGGATATGGAAGGGATATTAAAATTAAGTAATTACGATTACTGTAAGGTAAAAGTTCCCTATGTTTCATATCCGGTATTGAATAAATATTTAGAAATTAGAAACGATATGCTTTTGGAAAGTTTGATTGAGAAAGTTGATATTTATAAAAAGACAGTGGAAGATGCAGGTGATG
>JQOA01000214.1:10862-11047 GCA_000753945.1 Smithella sp. D17
GTTGTTTTTGGTACAGATGAGTGCATTAATAAATCTGATAAGCCCAGCGGGCGGGTGGATATGTCTTTTATTAATTAGAGGCAAGTATGGGTAAAATAGTATCTAAATATTTACTGATTCTGATTACTATAATATTTTATTTTTCATCTGACGCTTTTTGTTTTTGCTTCGATGAAGCAGCCTGC
>JQOA01000214.1:11262-11393 GCA_000753945.1 Smithella sp. D17
CCGGATGCATGAAAAGATATGGTTATACCTGGGAAGCAGTTGGTTGTTATAACGCAAGTAGTAAAAATAAGCGAAATCAATATGCTCATAAAGTATGGCGTGCTATAGCTAAAAGGAAAGAGAAGTAACAT
>JQOA01000215.1 GCA_000753945.1 Smithella sp. D17
GAAGGTTATTATGCGATCGGTTTAGCACTAACATCACCAAATTCTAAGGTGTACGCTTATGACACTGACGCAGAGGCGTTATTATTATGCAAAGAACTTGCAAGGTCAAACAATGTTGAATCAAAGATAATTATCAATGATTTGTGTACCCATAAAGAACTTGAATATTTTGGATCAAAAAAGACCATAGTGATTTGCGATATTGAGGGCGATGAATTGCACCTTTTGGATCCTTCGCTTGCTGAGGGTCTTCAGTATACAGATATAATTATTGAAGCACATGATTTTATTGCAGATGGTATTTCTGAAACTTTAAGCGACCGCTTCAAACATACTCATAAAATAGAAATGATTGTAGATTACGAAAGAGAACCAAAAATGGTGCTCGGGGAAAATATCAATGAAGAAATATTGCGTGAAATAATTGATGAAAAAAGGCCAGTTGGGATGAAATGGCTTAGGATGATATCCTTAAAAAAATATCAAAAACAATCGATATGTTCAAATAACTACGCACAAGAAAGCAATAAATACGTAACTCAAATGATTAATAAATGTGTGAAAAATAAAAACAATAACAAAAAAGGTGTAGTTTACACCTGCATTACTGGCGGTTATGACGCTCTTGTAAAGCATACCTTTGTTGATCATAATTGGGACTATGTTTGTTTTACTGATGATTTATCTATTGGCAATATTGATAATTATTCGTGGCAAATAAGGCCTCTCCGTTTTGATAAACTTGATAACACTCGTAACCAACGTTGGCATAAAATTCATCCGCACATCTTATTTCCTGAGTATGAAAAAAGTATTTGGCTTGATGCCAATATTAATATTTTAAATGAAGATGTATTTGCTGATATTGACAAGGCCATAGATGAATCTTGCTTGATATCTATCGCGCCGCATCCGGAAAGAAATTGTATTTATGATGAACTCATTGTTTGCGCGGCGCTGGGAAAAGACGATGAAGGCGTTATGAGAAAGCAAGTGGACTTAATTAGAAGTGCCGGTTTTCCTGAAAAGAATGGTCTATTTGAAACGAATATAATGTATAGGGATCATCACAATTATCAAGTAATTGAAATTATGAATGATTGGTGGTGGTGGATTGAAAATTTTTCCAGAAGAGATCAGCTAAGTCTTTCTTATGTATTATGGCAACATAAATTGAAAGTTAAGCCATTAGCGGATATTTCATATAGATATAGTGGGGGGATAGAATTTATTAATAATACAAGTCATGTGACAAAAGAGGAACTAATTGTTCAAAGAGATCAACTTCAACAAGTGCTTAATTTACGGGATAGCAAGATTGTCGATTTCAATCAAAAGATGCAGACTTTAACCGAACAACTGGAAAAGAGGGATTCGGTTGTTGCAGAACGCGACGCGCAGATTGCTAATCTTATCGCAGAGCGTGCCCATATTTTAAGTTCCACAAGCTGGAAAATTACCAGGCCATTGAGGTTTATTAGAAGTAATTTTATCAATAACCCATATTTTTTGTTTAGGAAACTTATTTCAGATAGTGTTCGGAAAATATGGATAACATTGCCGCTTTCAGCACACCGTAAGATATCTCTCAAAAATAATGCTTTTAAGTATCTACCTTTTTTATTCCGTTGGACTAAAGCTTATCGTGACTGGGTTGCTATGACGGGGAATGCTGTAATTACTGAGCGAGATGGGCAGATCACCAGCCTCAGACACGCTCTGGACGAACGCGATGAACAGATCGCTGGCTTCAACGAGGCGCTGTCGGAGCGTGATGCCGCGGCGGCGCTTGTAAACCGGATGGAAAACAGTTTCTCCTGGCGTTTGACCCGGCCACTCCGCTTTATCGCGCGGGTTTATCGCCAATGGTTGAGAGCAGACAGGCAGCGACTCATCAAATTTGCACGCCGTATGTATCATCGGATGCCACTGCCATTTAAGTTTAAGGTGTGGCTCAAAGCGGTTTATCTGAAACAGCAAACCATGATGGATCAAAATACAGTAGGAAGTCTGATACAGGACTGGAATCCATTGTTGGGTATGGCGGAGATCGCCGGCCAGTATGATCCATCCCATCCCTGGTTTTTAGTGGTGGATTTATTTTTCCCCAGCCCGGACAAGGATTCGGGGTCGGTGCGCATGTCCGGAATTCTGAGTCTGCTGAGAGAGCAGGGGTTTCTCCTTACCTTTGCTGCGGATTCCGGTGAAGAACAGAATCGCTATCGGCAGGAACTGCAGAAGCAGGGCATCGAAACCCTGCAGGGCTATTCCGCCATTATCGAGCATCTGGGACAGCATGGCGGGAAATATCGCTATGTCGTTCTGTCGCGGCCCGACATTGCCTTTCGGTATTTGCCCGCAGTCCGGGCCTTTGCTTTGAATTCCGAGGTTGTTTATGATACCGTAGATCTTCATTGGGTAAGGATGGAGCGGGAGATGGAAATTTCCGGTGACTACAATCTCAAGGAACAAGTCACCTATTATCATCGGATCGAATTGTTAAACGCTGCCTGCTCCGATATGGTTTTGGCTATCACGCCTGAGGAGAAGGCGCGTCTGTTGGAAGAGCAACCGGATACCCGAGTGGAAATCCTGCCCAACATCCATGATCCACTGCCATTGGTCACCCCTTTTGATCAACGCAAAGGATTGATGTTCATCGGCGGATTCTGGCACAAACCCAACGAGGACGCGGTACATTATTTCGTGGACCAAAACTTCTAATAATTTTTAGAGATTGCTCGGCGGCCCCGAAAATTCTTTCTTTCGCCTCCGGCGGATTGGCCAGATGCGTAAACATTCGATTACGCCAGTTAATTCCCTTATAATAAAGAGCGGCCCGTATTTTTGCTCCGCTTAATAAAGAAATATAAGCTCCGCGGTCATCAGCGCGCAGATCAAAGAGCAAATCAAATTTTTTCCGGCGTATTGATTTTAATAATTGCAATCCTTTGAATACACTTTGCCGGTCGACTTGAAATACCTTACCGATACGGGAATCGTCCAAAAGCAAATCCCCGTTGGGCCTTCTGGTTAAAACAGAAACTTCAGCCTGCGGAAAAGCATTTTTAACAGCCCAAAACGCGGGGATCGCCCACACGACATCTCCTATATCGCCTAATTGGATAATTAATATTTTTCTGACGGGAATATTTATTTTATGCTGAGCGGAAATAATCATTTTCTTGTATTTCGACCGTCACTAATTTGCAATCATTAATTGTCGCATAATAGTCTTACATTGGTCATTCCGGCATGGGTCTAGCCGGAATCCAGAATTATTTGAAGTGGATCCCGGCCTCCGAGACTATGTCGCAATAGCAAATATAACCATTTAATGTCCTCCCCGGCATTCGCCGGGCTCTGCGCTGGCGCGAAGTCGGGAGAATTTCCGAGAGGTGTCACCCGGCATGCGCCGGGTAGACTCCGTGACGGAGGTGGATAAAATTCCAGTAAAACGTAAACAATTAATAATATTAAGTGTGTTTCAAAAACTTCCACCCCCTACCCCCGCCAGCGGGGGACATTACTCATTACGCACAATTAATACATGCAATTACGATACAGTCTCTCCGCCAGGGTGATGACTGTAGTGGCAACGTGCCCAATGTCGTTACTATTGTTGGACTGTTAATATATTAGCATTCAAAGAACGGTTTCATTTTCCTGCGGAATATATTCGGGAACTATTTCCCTGAGTTTTTTCTTAATTGTCCCCGCATTGTGGTCCAGGGAATATTTTACTAATTCTTCAATATCTTCATCCAGTTTTTGTCTTATGCTCTGTAGATGATTCAACCCATTGGCGTGATCATTGGAACGCAGCACCATAATTTTTTCATGCCCGGTCGGTAAAATATCCTCTCCTTCCGTAATGAGTTCTTCATATAGTTTTTCTCCATCACGTAAACCGGTATAAATGATTTTAATATCAGTATCAGGCTCTTTTCCGGAAAGACGAATCAGATCCCTTGCCATGTCGGCTATCTTAACAGGCGTTCCCATTTTCAAAATAAATATTTCTCCGCCTCGCCCCATAGCTGCAGCCTGCAAGACCAGTTGTGTCGACTCGGGAATGGTCATAAAATAGCGGTTTACCTCCGGATGAGTGACTGTAACAGGCCCCCCCTTTTCTATTTGCCGCCGGAAAACCGGTATCACGGAACCGGAGGAGCCTATAACATTCCCGAATCTTACCGCCATCAGCAGCGTGCTTTGACCCTGTAACGACTGCATGATCAATTCGGTCACCCGCTTGC
>JQOA01000216.1 GCA_000753945.1 Smithella sp. D17
AAAAATGCTGATGTTTTGTACACAGATGTATGGGTGAGTATGGGACAGGAGTCGGAAAAGGAAGAGCGGAAAAAAATATTTAAGAATTATCAAATCAATAAAAAACTTTTGAAAGAGGCGAAAAAAGATGTAATTGTAATGCATTGTTTGCCGGCGCACCGCGGAGAAGAGATTTCCTCCGATGTTATCGACGGCCCTCAGTCCGTCGTTATTGATCAGGCGGAAAACCGCCTGCATGTGCAAAAGGCAATTCTGGAAATACTACTTTAATAATTTCGTTAACAACACTTATCCCGTTTGCCGGGGTTAGGGGGAATAAACAGTGTCAAAAGGAGTTAAGAAAGTTGTTTTGGCGTATTCGGGCGGACTGGATACATCGGTAATTGTGCGCTGGTTGATTGAAACTTACAAATGTGAGGTTGTTTGTTTTGCCGCCGATTTGGGACAAAAAGAAGAGTTAACAGGCCTGAAAGAAAAGGCGATTAATACCGGTGCCAGTAAAATATATATTGAAGATTTGCGGGAAGAATTTGCAAGGGATTTCGTGTTTCCGGCACTGCGTGCCAATGCGATTTACGAAGGAACTTATCTGTTAGGCACATCTCTGGCGCGCCCGCTGATAGCCAAGAAGCAAATCGAAATAGCGAAACTGGAGGGTGCGGATGCCGTGTCCCACGGAGCGACGGGCAAAGGTAATGATCAGGTACGGTTTGAACTCACCTACTATGCTTTAAATCCGTCCATTAAAATTATTGCGGCATGGAAAGACGACAACTGGAAATTTGATTCACGCGAATCAATGATTGATTATGCCAAAAAATATAAAATACCTGTTCCTCTGACTAAGGCAAAACCTTACAGCTCGGACCGCAATCTTTTGCATATTTCTCATGAGGGAGGCATTCTGGAAGATCCCTGGGCGGAAGCGCCGGAAGATATTTTTGTGCTGACCAAATCTCCGGAATCGTCGCCGGACAAACCCACATATGTGGAAATTGATTTTAAAAATGGTAATCCCGTGGCCGTCAATGGGAAAAAGATGTCACCGGCAAAACTCATGGATTATATGAATACGATTGCCGGTGCGAACGGTATCGGCCGCGTGGATATGGTGGAAAATCGTTTCGTCGGCATGAAATCAAGGGGTGTTTATGAGACTCCCGGCGGCACAGTTCTTTGGGCGGCGCACCGTGCGGTAGAATCCATCACAATGGATCGCGAGGTTATGTTTATGCGTGATTCGCTGACGCCGAAATATGCTCAGCTTGCCTATAACGGCTTCTGGTATTCACCTGAAATGAAGACTCTCCAGACTTACATAGACGCGACTCAGGAAAATGTAACGGGCACGGCGCGGATGAAATTGTATAAAGGAAATTGCGTGGTAGCCGGAAGAAAATCACCTTATTCACTTTACAGCGAATCTTTCGCCACTTTTGAAAAGGACCAGGTATACAATCAGAAAGACGCTATAGGATTTATTAAACTGAATGGATTGCGTTTGATAATCCAGAATATCTTAAAAAAATAAATTTTAACCAGGCGGAGAAAATTTATGGCTACCGGTAAAAAACCATGGAGTGGAAGATTTCAAAAAGCAACGGCTGAAAATGTGGAAACATTCACTTCCTCCATTCATTATGACCAGAGACTTTATCCTTATGATATTGAAGGTTCTATAGCTCATGCTACAATGCTGGCCGGACAGAAGATCATATCGAAAAATGAAGCGGCAAAGATTGTATCCGCTTTGAAAAACATTTTAAAAGATATAGAAAAGGGGAAATTTAAATTCAACCCTGCTGATGAAGATATTCATATGGCCGTGGAAAAGGAACTGATTAAACGTATCGGTGAAACAGGCGGTAAGCTTCATTCGGCAAGGAGCCGCAATGATCAGATAGTTCTGGATGTCCGGCTTTTTTTGCGGACGGAAATTAAAATCGTCATCGATCTTATGAATTCCCTGCAGGCATGTTTGATTGAAATGGCCAAAAAGGAAATCAAGACTATTATGCCCGGTTATACTCATATGCAAAAAGCACAGCCGGTTTTGCTTTCCCATTATTTTCTCGCGTTTGAAGAAATGTTTGCACGGGATGTTCAAAGACTGAATGATTGTGCCGGGAGGCTTAACGTACTTCCTTTAGGCGCTGCGGCATTGGCAGGTACGGGTCTGCCGATTGATCGCAACCGGACGGCAAAGATATTAAATTTCCCGGAAGTTAGTAAAAACAGTATGGATACGGTAGCGGACAGAGACTTCATCGCTGAATTTATTTTCGCGGGTTCGCTTATTATGATGCATCTGAGCCGCTTTTGCGAAGATTTGGTTTTGTGGTCTTCGGATGAATTCGGTTTTGTTGAAATATCCGACGCCTATACTACGGGCAGCAGTATTATGCCGCAAAAGAAAAATCCCGACGTGGCGGAGTTGATCAGGGGAAAAACCGGACGGGTTTACGGAGATCTTTTTGCCATAATGACTCTGCTGAAGGGGTTGCCCATGACTTACAACCGTGACTTGCAGGAAGACAAGGAACCTTTATTTGATGCCGTTGACACCGTAAAAGATTGTCTGCAAATATTTACGGAAATGATTAAGCATACGCAGTTTAATGCCGGAAAAATGTTTTTTGCGGCTCAAGGAGGATTTTCCACAGCCACCGATATAGCCGAATATCTGGCAGGAAAAGGCGTGCCCTTTCGCCGGGCGCATGAGATTGTGGGGAAAATAGTCGCTTATTGTCTTAAAAATAAAAAAGGATTGGACAACCTGACATTAAAAGAATATCAGGAATTTTATAAAGATTTTACTGCTGATATTAAAAATATTATCAAGTTGGAAAAAGCGGTGAATTCGCGCAATCACACAGGCGGGACCGCAACGGCGGCGGTGCTTAAAAGGATAAAAGAATTTGAAAAGAGTCTCAATTAAATATAGCATATTATTTTTTTTGCTATTGTTTACAAATTTTATCGGTTGCGGGGTAAAAGGGAATCCGGTTATTTTATCAAGTTTGTCAGATAACGTACGGATCGTTCAAAATTTAAAAGCCGTTTCTGCCGGCAAAGCGGTCATATTAAGCTGGGATTTTTACCGCAAAGATTCAAATATTAATTATATAGCTATAGAAAAAAGCGAGTTGGGCAGCGCCGGAACTGAATGCAGAGATTGTCCGAGAAAATTTGAACGTATCGGTCAGGTTTCTGTAAAAGAGATAAAACATAAAAACAATGAATACAGGAAATTTAATTTTACCGACAAAGAAGTCGTAAATGGAAAAACATACAATTATCGTTTATTGATTTGTGATGACTTTAATATTTGCCGGGAAAGCCCGGAGACGGAGATAAATTTTAAATGAAGAAATGTTTAAGGAGGCATTTTTATGTTTAGGGGAGCCATCACTGCTCTGGTGACGCCTTTTAAAAATGGTCAGGTGGATGAAGAAGCCCTGAGGCATCTGATTGAATTTCAGATTGCCAATGGTGTTGACGGCTTGGTGCCCTGTGGTACAACCGGTGAATCACCGACATTGTCCCACGATGAGCATGACCGGGTGATTGAAATGACTATTGATGCAGCAAAAAAAAGAGTGCCGGTGATTGCCGGAACAGGATCAAACAGCACGGCGGAAGCGCTGAGACTGACCAGGCACGCCTATGAGGCAGGCGCAGACGGCGCTTTGATTGCCTGCCCCTATTACAATAAACCTACTCAGGAAGGACTTTATCAGCATTTTGAACTCATCGCTAAAAACGTTCCTATCCCGATTATACCTTACAATATTCCAGGACGGACAGGCATCAACATGTCGCCGGAACTGATTGCCCGATTGGCAAAAATAAGTAATATCGTCGGCATCAAAGAAGCATCGGGCTCAATCAAACAAATGAGTGATGTTATTAATCTATGCGGCAAGGATTTCGCTGTCTTATCTGGTGATGATATATTCACTCTGCCATTGATGGCCATTGGCGGCGCCGGAGTTATTTCTGTTGTCTCCAATGTGGCACCCGCTGATATGGCCGGACTAGTTGATGTTTTTTTCGCAGGTGATATGGCCGGAGCCAAGGATCTGCATTATAAGATGAGCGCATTGATTGATATGCTTTTTATTGAGGTTAATCCCATTCCTGTTAAAGCTGCTCTGGCGCTCATGGGTAAAATAGAGTATGAATACAGGTTGCCGCTTTGTAAGATGGCTGAGGCTAATTTTAAAAAGTTAAAAAAAGTTATGATCAATTACGGCTTGATATAATTATTTGGCCGGGAACTGATACTTAGGGAGATAATTTATGGTCAAGGCGGTTGTTACCGGAGCAGCTGGAAGAATGGGCGGCAAAATTATCAGCCTCATTTCCATTACGGAAGGTATCAATATTGTCGCAGCAGTAGAAGTAGCAGGGCACCCTATTATCGGCCGTGATATAGGTCAAGGGTTGGGATTGGGCAATACGGGTATTTTAGCTTGCGACAAATTAACTGATTGTATTGATCAGGCGGATGTTGTTATCGACTTTACCAATCATGAAACATCTCTTAATTATTTTAAAATAGCCAATCAAAGAAATCGTGCCATTGTTATCGGATCGACCGGATTTACTGACTCTGAAAAAAAGGAAATTAATGAACTGGCAAAAAATACACGATGTGTATTAACTCCCAACATGAGCGTTGGTGTAAATGTGATGTTAAAAGTTTTGGAATATTGCGCAGGGATACTCAAAGATGATTATGATGTCGAAATTATTGAAGCTCATCATCATTTAAAAAAAGACGCTCCCAGTGGGACGGCACTGCAAATGGCAAAGGTTATATCTGACAAACTGGGGCGGAATATGGAAGAATCATTAGTTTATTCCCGGCGAGGTTTGATCGGTGAGAGAACTAAAAAAGAAATAGGTATACAAACAATTCGTGCCGGGGATATTGCCGGCGATCATACAGTTATTTTTGGTGGAATTGGAGAAAGACTGGAATTCATTCACCGTGCCCATAACCGCGATAATTTTGCCAAAGGAGCGATTCGTGCGGCACAGTGGATTGTCAATCAGCAAAATGGCCTGTATGATATGCAGGATGTTCTGGGATTAAGGGAAAAGACTTAAAAAGGCATTTAAAAATTTGAACGGTGTAATATGCTATATCGGGATTGGTTCTAATTTAGGCAACGCTTTGAAAAACTGCCAGTATGCCGTTGAAAGTCTTTCCCAAAACAAGGAAATACAGGTAACGAGGGTTTCGTCTTTTTATGAAACGGAACCGGTAGGTATTGAAAATCAGGATTTTTTTATAAATGCAGTTGCAGAAGTTAAGACGGTTCTTTCTGCTCATGATCTATTCGAAAAATTGCAAAATATCGAAAAGGACATGGGACGGAAGCAGGAAGTGAAAGGTGGCCCGAGGATTATAGATCTCGATCTTCTTTTTTACGGTCAGGATCTGGTTCAGGAAGCTGATTTGATAGTGCCGCATCCGGAAATGCACAAAAGGCGCTTTGTTTTGGAGCCGTTATGTGAATTAGCATCTTATTTAATTCACCCTGTTTTTTGTATTTCCATTCGCGGATTGAAAGACAGATTAACTGATAATAAAATTGTCAAAATAATCCAGGATAAAAATCAACCTGTTTAGGAATATTATGTTTTTTCGTCTTCTTTTATTTTTCTTATTGATTTATTTAATGTATAAGATATTCAAATCCGTTCGACAATTAAAGTCTCCCGGAAATGAGTATGATAAATATAAAACAGAGGTTAAAAAGGGAGAAGATTTGATCGAAGACCCTGTTTGCCATATCTATGTTCCGATTAGCCAGGCCTTTAAGAAGGAAATATCCGGCAGGGATTATTATTTTTGTAGCAAAGAATGCAGTGATAAATATAAAGTAGAAAAAAATATGTAAACTCAACAGGAGAATTTATGAAATTTTTTATTGATACTGCTAATGTAGAAGAAATAAAAGAAGGAATTGCTTTAGGGATGGTAGACGGCGTTACAACCAATCCATCGCTGATTGCCAAAGAAAAAAAAGATTTTGACTCTGTTGTTAAAGATATATTAAAAATTGTAAAAGGACCGGTAAGTCTGGAAGTTATGGCTCTGGAGGCAAAAGCGATGTTTTCCGAGGGTAAAAAGCTGGCACGCCTGGGAACTAATGTTGTGATTAAAGTTCCTCTATCCACGGAAGGATTGAAAGCGACAAGGATGTTCGCCGATGCCGGTATCGATGTAAATCAGACCTTGATATTTTCTCCGCTTCAGGCGTTAATGGCGGCAAAGGCGGGAGCCCGTTATGTCAGCCCGTTTGTCGGCCGTTTGGATGATATTGCTCACGACGGTATGGAAATAGTTGATCAAATCATTACAATCTATGAGAATTATTGTTATGAAACAGAAGTTATCGTTGCCAGTATTCGCCATCCTCGTCATGTTTTGGATGCGGCTTTAATGGGTGCGGATATAGCTACAATTCCTTTTAAAGTAATAGCCCAGTTGGTAAAACATCCATTAACGGAAAAAGGAATAGCAGCGTTTTTGGAAGACTGGAAAAAAGTGCCTAAAAAATAGATTAGACAAGCTAAAATTACTACAGGAATAAAATAATGATTTCAAGGCGCGAAACTTTCAATTTGCCCAACACCATAACATTGATGAGAATCAGTGTTGTTCCTTTTCTTTTTATCCTGCTTTCTGATCCAGGCGAATTCTGGAGTTTGGTTATAGCAGGATTGTTTGTTGTGGCATCCATTACAGATTTCTTTGATGGTTATATCGCCAGAAAATATCACATGATAACCACAATGGGAAAATTCCTCGATCCCATTGCCGATAAAATCATAGTCAATACAGCAATGATTCTGATGATTCCTATTGGCCGTATACCGGCCTGGATAGTTGCCATAACAATTATTCGGGATTTAATTGTTGATGTGATAAGAAGCATAGCGTCTTCTGAAGGAATTTACATACAGGCAAGTATTCTGGGAAAACAAAAAACTGTAACGCAAATAATAGCTGTTACCGCTTTAATGATACATTATTCGATTTTTGGCATTAATGCTCACCCATACATCTGTGTACAAAACATCAGCATTTTTCGCAGCATCTAATGGGTCACGATAAAGAGTAATGCCTTCTTTTGATTCTTTTTTCCCTTTGGTCATTATTTTTCTGTCCGGATCGTAACCCTCAGGGCAGGCCAACGATAATTTAATCGGTAATTTAGCGGCGGCTTCAATCCATGTATTCGCTATGTTATTTCCATCGCCAATATAAGCTATTTTCAGCCGGTCATAAGATCCTATTTTTTCCTTTATCGTAAACAAGTCGCTCAGAATCTGACAGGGATGTAAAAGATCAGTTAAACCATTGATCACAGGAATCGAAGCGTAGCGGGCAAAGTCTTCAACACTCTTCTGAGAAAATGTTCTGATCATAATTCCATTGAGATAACGCGACATCATCCGGGCCGAATCGGAAATAGTTTCGCCACGGCCTATTTGCGTGTCACGCGAAGTTAAAAACAATGCAATCCCTCCTAACTGATACATGCCTACTTCAAAGGATATTCTAGTCCTGGTGGAAGATTTATCAAAAATCATCCCCAGAGTTTTCCCCTGTAGTGGTGTGCTGGACTTTCCGCTTTTCAAATCTTTCTTAAGCTTTTTTGCTTTCGCCCATATTTTTTCAAAATCGGCCGGTTCCAGATCGTAAATACTTAACAAATCCTTCTTCATTTACCCTCCATTACTTCGTCAAGCACTCCCATTGCCTGATCGATATCCCCCGTTGTAATAATCAAAGGCGGCACGAACCGCAGCGTCTTGCTGCCGGCAGAAATGATGAGTAATCCCCGCCGCAGACATTCATTGACAATATCGCTGCTTTCTATATTTAGTTGTGCCGCGAGCATTAATCCCGTTCCCCGGACATCTTTAATAATTTTATGTTTTCCCTGCAGCTTCTTTAATTGTAATAAAAAATAATCGCCCATTTTTCGGCAGTGTTCTAAGATGCCTTCCTGCAGTATCGTTTTCACAGTCGCGTTCGCCGCAGCCGTAGCCAAAGGATTACCGCCAAAAGTAGAAGCATGATTACCGGGAACAAAAGCTTTCGATATTTTATCTGTTGCCAGCATCGCTCCGATGGGAAAACCGTTTCCTAAAGCTTTGGCCAATGTCATAATATCGGGTTTTATCCCTGAATGCTCATAGGCGAATAGTTTTCCTGTCCTTCCCATACCGGCTTGGACTTCATCAACGATTAACAAAATTCCATAACGGTCGCAAATCTCCCGCACAGAAGCGAGATACTTTTCATCTGGAATATTGACGCCGCCTTCACCCTGTATGGGCTCCAGCATCACTCCGCAGGTTTTAGCGGAAATAGCCTTCTCTAAAGCCTGCAAATCATTAAAAGGCACATAAGTAAAACCCTCGAGAAGCGGCGTAAATCCAAATTGAAATTTTTCCTGTCCGGTGGCCGTAATGGTCGCCATGGTCCGGCCATGAAAGGAATCCTTCATGGTGATTAATTCAAATTTATCCGGCCCCATATTTTCATGGGCATATTTTCGCGCCAGTTTGATGGCTGCTTCGTTAGCTTCCGCGCCGCTGTTGCAGAAAAAAGCCTTGTCCGCGAAGGAATTATCGACCAGCAATTTTGCCAGTTGAGTCTGCGGCTCAGTATAATATAAATTGGAAACATGTGTTAATTTTTCTATCTGTTCCTTTACAGCGGCAATAACCTGCGGATGCGAATGTCCCAGACTGCAAACGGCGATCCCGGCGGCAAAATCAAGATATTCTTTGCCATTGACATCCCATACCTTTACACCTGAACCTTTCACCAAAACTACCGGAAAACGTTTGTAGGTATTCATTATGTATTCATTGGCCGAAGCCATTATTTCTTTTTCACTCATTTCCTTCACCTTCAATCAATCGCTAAGATTTCGTAAAAAGCTCCAGGGGCAAGGCGCTCAAAAGCGCATCCGGCATACGCCGGATAAACTCCGCACATGCAGAGCCCGGCGCATGCCGGGGACTTTTTCTTAAAGCCGCTATAAAACTATTTCCGTACCTATTCCTTTATCGGTAAAAACCTCGAGCAAAACGGCATGCTTCAGGCGTCCGTCAATGATGTGAGCCTTCTTTACTCCTCCTTTGAGAGCTTTCAGGCAACACTTGATTTTAGGAAACATGCCTCCTTCAACAGTGCCATTGTCGATTAATTTTAAAGCTTCTTTATTAGTCATCGTGTTGATCAGTTTTTTGTTCTTGCCCAAAACACCCGGCACATCAGTCAAAAGTAAAAGTTTTTCCGCCTGCAGCGCCGCCGCAACTTCTCCGGCAACAATATCCGCGTTTATATTGTATGTCTCGCCGTTATCGCCTATTCCCGTAGGAGCGATAACCGGTATAGAGTTGTTTTGCGTAAGTGTTATGATAAATTGGGAATTTATACTTTTAACCTTGCCGACCAGACCGATATCTATAATTTCCGGCGGTGTATTCTTCACCTTTTCTTCACTTAAATAATACTTTTCCGCCCTGATCAAGTTACCATCTTTGCCACTCAATCCTACGGCATTTCCACCATGCCGGTTAATCAGACCAACAATCTCTTTATTTACCGTACCTACCAGAACCATCTCCACAATATTCATGGTTTCTTCATCAGTAATCCGCATTCCCTGTATAAACTTCGATTCTTTACCGAGCTTTTTAAGCAATGTTCCTATTTGCGGACCACCGCCATGGACAATAACCGGATTGATGCCTATATATTTCATCATGACGATGTCCTGGGCAAACCTGTCTTTTAATTCATCATCAACCATCGCGTGACCGCCATATTTAATAACGATCGTTTTGTTGTAAAATCGCTTGATGTAAGGCAAGGCTTCCAGCAGTATATCGGCCCTTTCCATCATATTTTTTATATTCCCCATTTCCAACTCCAGTTTACAGAATATACCTGCTTAAGTCCTCATCTTCAATTATCTCATTAAGTTTTTCTTCTACACATTGGGCATTTATTATTATTTCTTTTTCTTGCATATCCGGTGCTTCAAAAGAAATCTCATCCAATAGAGTTTCCATAATTGTATATAGCCTTCGGGCGCCGATATTTTCTGTTCTTTCGTTGACTACTGTTGCTACTTCCGCAATGGAAGCTATCGCTTCTTCTGTAAACGATAATTTCAGTCCTTCTGTGGCCATCATTTCCGTATACTGTTTAACCAAAGCATTATTGGGCTCAGTTAAAATACGGATAAAATCTTCTTTACCCAATGAATCAAGCTCGACACGTATGGGAAAGCGACCCTGCAATTCCGGGATTAAATCGGAAGGCCTGGAAGAACTAAATGCACCGGCGGCAATAAAGAGGATGTGATCTGTTTTAACCATTCCATAACGGGTGTTAACATTGGAACCTTCCACAATGGGCAGCAGATCTCTCTGCACCCCTTCACGCGATACGTCCGGGCCATGGGATGTATCGCCGCCGACAATCTTATCAATTTCATCAAGAAATATTATGCCCGACTGCTCAACCCGATCCAGCGCTGTTTTCGTTACCTTGTCCATATCAATTAACTTTTGCGCTTCTTCTTCCTCAAGAATCTCCAGCGCCTCCGGTACTTTTACCGTTTTTATTTTCTTTTTTTGCGGAAATACGCTTCCCAGCATATCCTTGACATTGAGTCCCATATCTTCCATTCCCGCGGCGGAAAATATTTCAATCATGGGACCGCTTCTGGTTTCGGTAACTTCCAGATCCACTAACCGGTTGTCGAGTTTGTTTTCTTTTAGTAAATGCCTTAATTTTTCCCGCGTGGCATCAGTTTTCTGTGCCTGATCTTCATCACGTTGATCCTTTTCATCTGCTTCTTCGGCATTATTCAGCATATCACTTACCATTTTTTCTTTAGGCCGTGGAGGAAGCAATAGATCCAGCAATTTTTCTTCTGCAATTTCTGCTGCTTTCGTCCGAACATTTTCCTGTTCATCCGATTTAACCATATTCAGGGACAATTCCACCAGATCCCGGATCATGGATTCGACGTCGCGTCCCACATAGCCAACCTCCGTAAATTTTGATGCTTCTATTTTTAAAAAAGGAGAATTATCCAGCTTGGCCAACCTGCGGGCAATTTCTGTTTTGCCTACACCGGTAGGCCCGATCATGATAATATTTTTTGGTGATATTTCATCCGCCAGATCCGTCGGGACGTTTTGCCTGCGCCACCTGTTACGCAACGCTATGGCGACAGCCCTTTTCGCATCAGACTGACCGATTATGTGACGATCTAATTTTTCCACTATTTCACGGGGTGTTAACCCTTTGCTTATCATATGTTATTCCGACTCCTTATTTTTGCTCTTTTTTGTTTCTCCTGTTATATTGGCAGCGTCTTCAATTTCTTCCAGTGTTACATTATTATTTGTGTAAATACAAATTTCCGCCGCTATTTTCATGGCTTCTTTAGCAATTTCTGATGATGACAGATTGCTGTGACGTAACAGCGCACGGGCAGCCGCCTGCGCATAAGGTCCACCCGACCCGATAGCCATGACATCGTCATCTGCTTCAATGACATCTCCATTTCCTGAAATAATCAATGATTTATCTTTATTTACCGCAATCATCAATGCTTCTAAATGTCGTAGAACACGATCTGTCCGCCAATCTTTTGTCAATTCCACAGCCGCTCGTAATAAATTGCCGTTGTACTGCTCCAATTTTTGATTAAACCGGTCAAATAAAGTAAATGCATCAGCTGTCGCACCGGCAAAACCAACAATAACTTCATCATTGTAAAGACGGCGAACTTTGCGTGCGCCGTGTTTTAATATTGTCGTATCCAGAGTAACCTGACCATCACCGGCTACGGTTACCATGCCATTATGCCTGACCGCTAATATTGTGGTGCCTCTTATTTTCATTTTTTCTCCTTTATTTCCTGCCACGCGGATGTGCTTTGTCATAAACTTCCATCATGCGATTAATATTTACTGCTGTATATTTTTGCGTTGTCGAAAGGCTCTCATGTCCCAGCAATTCCTGTATAGAACGCAAATCAGCGCCGGCATTCAAGAGGTGAGTGGCAAAACTGTGTCTCAGTGCATGCGGGCTGATCTTCCTGCCAATGCCACTTTTACTGGATGCTTCATTAACTATCCGGGCAATGCTCCTTGTGGTTATTCTTTCTCCACGTGAATTCAAAAATAATGGTTTTTTAAAAATATCTCCACCTGCATCTTTTCTTATTTCTCCGATCTTTTCTAAATATTCCAGAACAGCTTTTATTGCCGGCCCGCCAACAGGAACTATTCTTTCTTTCCTTCCTTTCCCGCGCACTTTAACCAGCTTTTGATTAAAATCAAGATCAATTAAATCCAATCCCGCCAATTCACTAAGTCGCAATCCTGAAGAATAAAATACTTCCAGCATAGCGCGATTACGCAAATCCAAAACCGAATTTTCGTTTTTTGCCCCTAATAATTCAAACATCTCATCAACCGAAAGAAAAGTAGGCATATATTTTTCTGTTTTCAATGTTTGAATCATTTCCGCCGGATTAGTTTTAATTTTACCGGTACGTAATTCATATTTATAAAAAGCTCTCAGCGATGATACTTTGCGGTTAACCGTAACTTTTTTCACCTTTTGCCGGTACAGGTAGCTTAAATATTCCCGGATAGTTTCCGGCTTCGCATTAATTATTTCATCCTGATTTTTTATAAAATTATTATCATGAAGAAAACGGGCAAAGTCCTGAATATCGGCAATATATGCTATTCGCGTATGCGCGGAAACATTTCTTTCCACTTCCAAATAAATTTGAAAATCCTGAATTATGTTTCCCATAATATTACATTTTATATTTACCAAAATCTTCCGTTGAAAGATTCTCCAGAAATTCTTTAATTTTCTCTTCTTTTAATTGAGCCAAATCACCAAGTTTAATCACCAAATCAACACTGCGTGATTTTTCAATAACATTTTCATCGACAAATATTGGCGCATGTGCGCGCAGAGCTATGGCTATCGCATCACTGGGACGAGCATCAATCGTAAAATCCTCACCTTCCCTGCTTAAATAAATATTAGCAAAAAAAGTGTTGCCGCGGATATCCACAATTTCAATTCTATTTACTGTCACATTTAAAGATTTTAAACATTCATTAAGCAAATCATGGGTCATGGGTCGCGGGAAAACAATCTTTTCCAGTTCCGTCGCAATTGCACTGGCTTCAAAAAGACCTATCCAGATTGGAACAGCTTTGCTCTCCTGCATATTTTTCAATATGACGATGGGTGTATTGGTAATAGGATCAATGGTCAATCCCGAAACCTTCATTTCAATGAACACCACCAACCTCCTTATTAATCATCTTTCCTCTTAACGAATGCAAATAAGCTTTTGATATTTTCACATTAACCATTTTCCCGATTAACTCCAATTCACCCTCGAAATTGACAATTTTCCATGAACCGGTTCGTCCCATTAAATCACTTTCAGAATTTTTACTTCTTCCCTCAACTAATATTTCCTGTTTTGTGTTTTCTAATGCTATATTTTTCCCCAGTGTATGCTGATCCTGCAACATCTGAAGTTGATTGAGCCGTCTTAAACCTTCACATTCTTCTATTTTACCCTCTAATTTTTGAGCTCCTGTTCCTTTTCTTTCAGAATACTTAAATGAAAATGTAGAATCAAACCTGATTTTTTCCATCATGTCAATGGTTTCTTGATAATCATTTTGTGTTTCACCCGGAAATCCAACGATTATGTCCGAAGTAATGCTAATCCGGGGACTCAATTTACGTAAATGATCGATTTTTCTCATATATTCTTCAACGGTATAGCCCCTGTTCATCAATGTTAATATCCTGTTTGATCCTGATTGCACCGGAAGGTGAATATGATCGCATAATTTTTCTTCTTCGGCAAAACATCTGATCAATTCATCAGAAAGGTCACGTGGATGTGATGTAGTAAATCTGATTCTTTCAATGCCTGATATTTTGCCGATTCTTTTAATCAATGCCGCAAAGTTCAATCCATCTCCCAAAGTTTTGCCATAGGAATTAACATTTTGTCCCAAAAGAATGACTTCTTTGATTCCATGATCAGCAAGTTTTATTATCTCCTCAAGTATGTCATCAGATGCTCTGCTCATCTCCGGACCGCGCAGATAAGGAACCACGCAGTAAGCACAAAAGTTATTGCAACCTTGCATAATTGTGACGAAAGCGCTGACCGCCCCGGTTCGTGGAGGAGCAAAAATATTTATGGAATTCAGCGATTTATAAAAATCAATTTCGGTAATTTTCTCTCTATTCTCCTTGATACTTTCAACCAGTTGAGGCAAACGATGAATATTGTGCGTGCCGAAAACAAAGTCCAGATGACCAAATTTTTTATGAAATTTTGTTCCCAGATGCTGGGCCAGACAACCGCCCACACCAATAATCAATTCCGGATTTTTTTCCTTTATTTTAACCAGCCTGCCCAGTGTACTGTATACCTTATGCGCCGCTTTTTCCCTGCCTGATATTATCGGTCAGTTTATAACCGCCACCGGCTAATAATGCCGCCATCTGTTCCGAATCATGAACGTTCATTTGACAGCCAAATGTTTGAATATACAAGAATTTATTTTTCATTTTTCACCATGTTAATTATTGAATAACATTATTATTTCACTAAAAGTTAGTCAATAAGTTTTTCAATAATTTTCTTAAATTGAAGAACTTACAGAATACCATCTGAAGTCTTTAGAAATGCCGTCAAATAGTGCATATGTAATTCAAATACAAATAATTTAAGTGTTTTATTAAAATAAAGTATGATATGATAAATTAATTAAAGCCTGCGGGCACGGGCAAATCAGATTTGGGCTAACTGCGGAATGGAAAACTAAATTTCCGTGTAATTGACAATGATTATTTTGCTTCCTAAAAATGTTATTAAGGAGGAAATATGAAAAAAAGTATAATGTTAGCAGTTATCTCAATAGTGCTTATGATGCCACAGGTATCATTTGCCAAGATTATTATTTCGGATGGTGATCTTGCCGCAATAACCGGTCAAGATAGTATTTCCATTGACATGAGTAAACTCAGGCCGTTAAGAAACGTCAGCAACCTGAGCATTATATGGGATGATGCCGATGGTTTTTCCGAATACACAGACCCGGGTTATTTCGGAACTACAGATTTTACTATAAGTGGCGAAACGACGAAATTTAATGGTTCCGTAACACTTGATATCACATACAATAATGGTGTTACATTAGTAAAAGCTACAACGCCGGAGATTATTATAGGCGGCACTACCGGTATGAATATAGATGCTACAATTAAACTGGGAACAGATAATACACTTTCCGGTACACAGACACTGGGAGCCTTATATGTAGGTGGCATCAAGGCTGATATTCCTCCCGGTCAAGTGACGATAACCCTTCGCCCATATTCTTACGGCATCTATGGTTCAGGCCTGTATTTTGCGCAGTAATATATTGTAAGAAAAGTATGGCCGGCAATAAATAGATTCTCCGACTATCTTATAAATGGTTTTGATTCTCTTTTAGAATATTACTCAGATACCCGAATTCCTTTGTGGAAAGAGTTTCGCTTCTTCTCCGGCCATCAATTCCTGCCATTTCCAGTGATTCTTTTAAAAATGATTCTGAAATTTCTTCCAGTAATTTCGATTTTTTTAAATTATTAATCAGCATTTTCCGGCGTTGAGCAAAAGCATCTCTGACCAATTTTATAAAGAAATCTTCATCAGCCAGTTCTACTACAGGATTTTCCAGGAAAAATCCTTTCATTACCGATGACTCAACTTGGGGAACAGGATAAAAGCAACCGGCGGGAACATCCAAAATTTTTTCTACCATTGCAAACATCTGCAAAATCACGGAAGACACTCCATAATCCTTACCTCCGGGGACAGCTATCAATCGCTGAACCACTTCCTTTTGCAACATTATCACAAAGGAATCTATAACCTTCCTAAAAGATAATAAACGAAACAACACCGGAGAGGAAATATTATATGGAATATTGCCAATAACTTTAATTTTCTGTTGTTCGTTTCCGGTAATCGTTCCGAAATCGAATTTCAAAATATCACCGGAATATATCTCTACATTGTTGTATTTCAATAACTTATCTTTTAATACTCCAACCAATTTATTATCTACTTCCACCGCAATAAGTTTTGCGGCATTCTGAGCTAAAGCTTCCGTTAAGACACCGATCCCCGCTCCAATTTCCACAATAATATCATTTTTTGTCACCTGCGCTGTATCCGCAATTTGTCTGATAATGCCTTGATCAACAAGAAATGATTGCCCCAGATTTTTGCGTGGTTTAATTTCATAGCGACGGATTATTTCTTTAGGTGAAGTCATGACAATTTCTCTGATGAAAAAAAAATAACAAATATTACGCTAAAGGCCAGCGGGACACGGCGTTCAAATCCAGTGAATCTCTCCGGCCGTTTTTCAACATGATTTCTCCGATTGCCGCAATCATTGCCGCATTATCAGTGCATAACAAAACCGGGGGGATAAACAATTCGATATTTCGCTTGGCGGTTTCTTTTGCGAACTTTTCACGCAGCCTGCTGTTAGCCGCTACCCCGCCGCATACAACTATACGGCTGACGCCATTGTCTTCTGCCGCTTTTATTGTTTTGTCCATTAACACATCCACTATCGCTTCCTGATAGCTTGCAGCTATATCAGGTAATTCTTCAGCGCTGGGATTCCGGCCGAGTTTTTTCAACATCGTCAGCAGGGAAGTTTTTAAACCACTGAAGCTGAAATCGATAGAATCTTTCATCGCACGGGGGAAAGCAACTTTCCGGGAATTGCCACTTTTGGCAATCCTGTCAATTACCACACCACCAGGATAACCAAGATTAAGAAGATTAGCGCCTTTATCAAATGCTTCTCCGGCAGCATCATCGCGAGTTTGACCAAGGAGTTGAAAATTATGATAATCATTTACAAGATAAATATTGGTATGACCACCGGAAACAACCAAAGCCGCCAGAGGAAAAGACGGCGCTTTTTCAGCAAGAAAAGCCGCGGCGATATGTCCTTCAATGTGATTTACACCAACGAAGGGAATATCCAAAGCATAAGCAAGAGCCTTGGCTGTGGATAAACCAATTAAAAGAGAGCCAACTAATCCGGGACCGCGAGTTACAGCAATGCCTTCTATTTCCTCAAGCGTCACATCGGCATCATTCAACGCCTGTTTTAGCACAATATATATAGCCTCAATGTGTTTGCGTGAGGCGATTTCAGGCACAACACCACCATAGAGAGAATGAACCGTTATTTGTGAA
>JQOA01000217.1 GCA_000753945.1 Smithella sp. D17
ATTACAACGTCCCTTGGACAGAAGATGGGGAAAACCGAGAAAGGAACAATCTGGCTGGACGGGAGTCTAACCACTCCTTATGAATATTATCAGTACTGGGTCAATAACCAACAAAGAATCGGTTATCGAAGAAAAACGCCTTGCAAAACAAATTTTTTTGCAAGGTCAGACCACTCAGGATTTACTTTCTCTATAAGCTCCATCTTCCATTTTCTAGACCACCGCTTTAACTGTTTCTCTCTTTGCAAAGCTGCATTAACATCATTTACAGATTCATAATAGACAAGATGATGGACTTTATATCTCTTAGTAAAACCATCAACGAGATTATTTTTATGTTCGTAAAGGCGTCTCTCCAAATCATTCGTGACGCCTATATATAAAGTGCCGTTTCGTTTACTTGCCAACACATAAACATAATATGTTTTAGTATTAGTCATAAATTCTGGATTGCCCGGTCACCCGGCATTCGCCAGGCACAGAGCCGGGCAATGACACAAGGAGGGCGGGATTGCCCTTTCACCCGGCATTCGCCAGGCACAGAGCCGGGCAATGACATTTTTTAAAGAAATAGGAAAGTGTCGCGTAAAAATGGAAAACTAAAATATTAGGTTTCCATTTCGATAATCAAATACTTCTTCTTCCCTTTCCTCACGCGCAATTCATTACTACCGCCAAAATCGGCAGTAGTAATTTTCTCGTCAATGGATTTTACCTGCTTCTCCGCGACGTAAATGCCGCCCTGTTCAATGAGGCGCTTTGTTTCGGATATGGATGAGGTCAATCCTGCTTTGGCGCAGGTCGCACAAATCTGGACACCTGCTGTCAAATCCGTGCGGGAAATTTTATAGCGGGGAATGGCTGACATTACACTCCCGGATCCATTAACTTGAAGAAGGGGCATTGTAAGAGATGCCGTACCATGCGTACCTCGTGGAATAACGCTGGAAGGGAACATACCGGCATCCACCGGACGGGAATGAAACGCTTCCATTGAAGCGCGCCAGGCGTCTTCGGCTGCTTTTGCTCCGTGCGTGATTCGTGTTGCCTCAAAGGCCAGCACCGCTTTCGCCATGTTCAGTTGAGCGTCGGACATTTTTTTCACAACACCTATTTCTTCAAGCGGCAGATAGGTGAAGAGTTTGAGAAATCTTTCCAGATCGGCATCGTCGCAATTGACCCAGTACTGATAATATTCATAAGGAGTGGTTAGACTCCCGTCCAGCCAGATTGTTCCTTTCTCGGTTTTCCCCATCTTCTGTCCAAGGGACGTTGTAATCAGCGGAAACGTTACGGCATGGGCATCTTTCGCTGCTATTTTGCGAATCAGTTCGGTGCCGGCCAGCATATTGCCCCATTGGTCGTTGCCACCCATTTGTAGCGCACAGTCGTAATTCTGAAATAGATAAAGGAAGTCATAACCCTGAAGAACCATGTAATTAAATTCGATGAAATTCAGGCCCTTTTCCATTCTGATTTTATAGCTTTCCGCCGCCAGCATTTTGTTCACGCTGAAATGGCGGCCGATATCTCTTAAAAAATCGATGTAGTTTAATTTTGTCAGCCAGTCGGCGTTGTTCAAAAGAAGCGCCTTGCCGCCGGAAAAATCAATATATTGGGAAAGCTGTTGTTTAAGACAATCCGCGTTGTAGTCTATCTGCTCACGGGTTAGAACCTGACGCATTTCCGTTTTGCCGCTGGGGTCGCCGATCAAGCCGGTGCCGCCACCGACCAGCGCAATTGGTTTATGTCCGCTTTTCTGCATATGTGCCAAAGACATAATCGGCACAAGAGAGCCGATATGCAAACTGGTTGCCGTGGGATCGAAACCTATATAGCAGGTAACAGGCCCTTGGGCGAAAAGTTTTTTGATCAAAGCTTCATCGGTTACCTGTTCGATGAAACCTCTTTCCTTTAGTATTTCGTAGGCGCTCTTCATAAAATCATGCCGTCTATGAATCTTTCAGCTTAACGCTGATTCTATTAATAGATATCGCTTTGCCACTGACCTCATCAATGTCCAAAACTACTCCCTGCATTCTGATATCGTCTTTCGCCAAATCAAATTTGTTAGGCATCTGAGTTAAAAATCTCTCGATAACGATTTCTTTTTTGATGCCGATAACAGAATCAAAAGGCCCCGTCATTCCCGCATCACTGATATATGCTGTACCCTGCGGCAGAATTTCTTCATCAGCCGTCTGTACGTGAGTATGAGTGCCTAAAACGGCGGACACTTCACCATCGAGATACCAGCCCAAAGCTTTCTTCTCGGAAGTCGCTTCCGCGTGCATATCCACGATAATAACTTTTGTTTTTTCTCTCAATTCGGCGACTTTGTTTTTAGCCGTAACAAAAGGGCAATCAATCGGCTGCATGAAAATTCTTCCGGCCAGATTAAGAACGCCCACGTATTCTCCGGTTTTCAGAGGTATCAGGACAGATCCCGCGCCCGGAGTCGTGGAAGGATAATTGGCCGGCCGCAAAAGCCTTTCAAAATCTCCGATAAATTCCAGAACTTCTCTCTTGTTCCAGATATGATTGCCGGAAGTAAGCACATCAATATTACATTTAAAAAGTTCTTCCACATTTTTTTTGGTTACGCCGAATCCGGCAGCAGCATTTTCACAATTGGCAATGACAAAGTCAATTTTTTTCCTGGAAATCAAGTCAGGCAGAAGTTCCCTTACAGCCATCCGCCCCGGACTTCCGATTATATCGCCAATAAAAAATATTTTCATTTATGTTTTTCCTTTTACCGTCGCGCACAGAATTTATACCCTTTCTTATGATTAAAGTCCAGCCGCTTGTGACGTGGATAGGATTAAAGGGCGTTCAGAATATGAATACCCCGCAGCTTATTCCATAGGAACTTCCTGAAATTGCCGCGGGGTAGTTTTATTTCGCAAAATCGGAAACCCGTGTTTCCCTGATTACGGTCACTTTGATCTGCCCGGGATAAGTAAGCTCAGTTTCAATTTTCTTGATTATATCCTTGCACAGCATCGTGGCGTCATTCTCGGATATTTTTTCATTTTCTACAAGAATGCGTATTTCACGGCCTGCCTGAATGGCAAAACACTTCTCAACTCCATTAAAGGAATTGGCGATTTTTTCCAGCCCTTCCAGACGTTTGACGTATGTTTCCAGCATCTCGCGGCGCGCACCGGGTCTTGCGGCAGAAAGCGTATCCGCCGCCTGAACCAGAACACCAAGCAGTGTATTGTTACGTCCGTCATCATGGTGAGTAGCAATCGCCTGAACAATGCGGGGATTCTCCCCGAAGCGCTTGGCATAATCCGCGCCAATAGCCGCGTGTGTTCCTTCTATTTTGTGGTCGACTGCCTTGCCGATATCATGCAATAATCCGGCACGCTTGGCTTCTTTAACATTCACCTTTAATTCCGACGCCATAATACCGGTGAGATAAGCAACATCCATAGAGTGCTGCAAAACATTTTGCGAATAACTGGTGCGGTATTTAAGGGAGCCCAGCAAAGTGATTATCTCGGGATGGATATCATGAACGCCAACATCAAACGACGCTTTTTCTCCGGTTTCCCTGATAATTTGGTCAACCTCTACTCTTACCTTTTTAACAATTTCTTCAATACGGCCGGGGTGAATCCTGCCATCCTGAATCAATCTCTCCAGTGAAATCCTGGCGACTTCCCTTCTAATGGGATCAAAACTGGAGAGAACAACAGCTTCCGGAGTATCATCAATAATTAAGTCTATTCCGGTTGCCGCTTCAATTGCCCGGATATTCCTGCCTTCACGGCCAATAATGCGTCCTTTCATTTCTTCGCTGGGCAGATTAACTGCCGAAACAGTTTTTTCCGCCACGACATCTCCGGCGTACCTCTGAATCGCATAAGCAACAATTTCCTGTGACTTTCTATCGGCGGTTAATTTTGCTTCGTCTTCAATTTTACGGACAATGGCCGCGGCCTCTTGTTTGGCATCCGCTTCCATAGACTGAATTAATATTTTTTTTGCTTCTTCCGAAGACATTCCCGCTATTTTTTCTAGTTTCTCGTTCTGCTCATCAAGAGCGGCATCTAGCTTGCGGCGTTTTTCTTCGATAACCGATTCTTTGTTGGTTATTGATTTTTCACGTCCTTCAACGGATGATTCTTTTTGAGCCAAAACATCTGCTTTTTTATCCAGATTTTCTTCTTTG
>JQOA01000218.1:0-10035 GCA_000753945.1 Smithella sp. D17
CGCCTCCCTTCTATCGATTACATATTCAAATATCCATTTGCAAAATTAATTTTGGTTTAGCGATAAAAGTAATAGACATCGCAAAACAGGCTGAATATGTAATTATTTCAGCCACAATAAATAATAATGTCAGAAGATAAAGTGATTAAGATAGCTTTTTTAATTTCTTTTACTGGGCATTGTCTGCTTTTGGGTTCTGCCGGGCTTAATTTACACCTGCTTCTTCAGGAGAAAAAAACGGAAGTGTTTACGGTTGAACTTGAGATAGAAATGCCCGCACTCCTGCCTAAAACATATGTTATTGGGCAAGAGAGAAAGTTCAAAGAAGTTGAGAAAATGCCAGAGCCGAAACCAAAGCCACAAAATATTCTGAAACAGACAACGGGGCAACAGGCTCCTCAAGAACGCATCGGAGAAACTGAACAAAAGTCGGAAACTGAACTAAAAACACAAAATATTATGGAACGGACAACCGGGCAACAGGTTCCTCAAGAACGCATCGGTGAAGTTGGTCAAAAGCCAGGGTTGGGACAACAATCACAGCATACTTTGAAACAAACAACTGGGCAACAGCCTCTTCATGGAGGCATCGGAGAAAAAGTCGATGTAATCAATACCGATAAAGTTGCGATGCTTCGTTACCAGGATATGGTAAAGCAAAGAATAGAAGAGGCGAAAAGGTACCCTCTGTGGGCGAAGAAACAAGGAATCGAAGGGATAGCTTATCTATCTTTTATCATTTCACGTAACGGCAATGGTAGCGGTATACAAATAGTTCATTCATCCGGATCAAGTATTCTTGATGAGGAAGCGGTTGCTACTGTAATGAGAGCACAGCCTTTTCCTTTTGTGCCGAAAGAAATCAGCAGTTCTTCTTTAAGAATGCAAGTTGCGATTGTTTTTTCTTTAAAAAAAAACTAGGAGGCAAAAGATGATAGGTATTATAGCCAATGCTGAATAATTTCCATTCACCGCATAGAGTAAGCCAGCCACAGTAATCCCAAATACCAGCCATAAAATAAATGCTGATTTATAATGTAGCCAGGCACGAAAACATACGACCAGGATGAGCCATTCTTTTTAAAAATGGATATTTGAATATGTAATCGATAGAAGGGAGGCGCAAAAATGTCGGGATAGAAGCAAAGAGATTCATCTTGATATACAAGACAAGATAAGAAGGCAAGTGCCGGATACTAAATATTATCTAAAGAACATATTTCATAGAAACAATCTTGATATACAAGACGAGATAGTAATCAAACCTACAGATGCAGCATTCCTTTCAGCTTGTTGACCCATATTGCCAAATTATCTTGATATACAAGTCCAGTTGGACAACTCGTCGGCTTTGAAGAAAATGGCCATATCAAAAAACAGGCGGGTATGGCCATGTGTGCAGATGCGGTTATTAATCCGGCAATGGTCAGAACGATTTATGCTTACTTCAGCCGGATATACTTTTTTCATCAAAATCATAATGACAATATATGCACCTTTCATAAAGCTAAAGCATCTTTGGTGCGTTTAAGAATTGACGCTTTAGTATCGAGGTTGCTTCTTTCATCCTGTATTTTGTCCGGGACGTCTATTTTTTCTTACAATCTATTTTGTTGAGGAGAAACAGGATGAAGCGGAAAGGCAGGCGAAAGAGGTGTTTATGCGGGACAATTATTATTCCTAATAAAAAAATTGGTTCTCGTCAGAAGACTTGTGGTTCAAAAGACTGCCAGCGGGAGTTGAAACGGCGGAACAATGCACGCTGGCGAAAAAATAATCCCAGTTATTGGCGCGATGATCATGTCCGCTTGAAGGCATGGCAGGATAAAAATCCCGGCTATCTGAAAGAATACAGAAAAAGCCACCCGGAATATGTAAGCAAGGGCCGGGAAGCGCAGAAACTCCGTGATAGAAGCAAAAGACTTCATCTGGACATACAAGACAAAATATCAAAACAAGCGCCAGATATTATAGCTCAGCTGTGGGATAAGTCGCGTTCGGACCATCCTGATACACAGGGCAAGATGGCTATGAAACCTTTGGAGGCATTATTTCTTTTAAGTTTGCTGACCTGATTGTCCGATTGATTTTAATATTCATGTTTAATTGAGCAGATAAGTCTGCATCGAAAATATTTATGACGCAGAATTGGGCTAGAGGAAAAAAGGAATGAAAATAATATTTGTATTGATGATTTGTGTATTAACTATTCAATATGGAGTTGCCGCAGAGATATGGCCAGCCGATATTGAATATAGATATGAAGGCATGGCAAATTCGGGGAGTCTCTCCCATAGCTTCGTGATTAGAGAGCAAGAGACAAAAAGGATAAAACTGAAAATAAAATTAGCAACACCAGTAGCAATAAAATTCTCCCAACCCGACAATGAAAAACCGGCACAAGAAATACAGTCAGCAGATGCTGAGAATAAAACTATCGTTGAAGAAGCCGTAAAAATAAAATCAAGCCAGCCCGGAACAATAAATTTCGATAAAAAGACAGTCGCCGCGAACGTATCACCGTCTGAAGAAAAGGCAAGTAGTTATTCGTCATGTAAAAAGAACATCGTCTATTTCCCTTTGAATGGATCTCAAATAAGTAATTCTGAGAAAGATCAAATTAATCAGTTCATAAACTGTATCAAGGGGAAAGAAGTTAAAGTGACCGGCTATACATGTAAAATCGGCAGAAAGTTCTATAACGATAAACTGGCGAAAGAAAGAGCCCTTAATGTTGCCGAATATCTGCGGCAAGAAGGAGTTGTGGTCAAAGAGATAATCGGGAAGGGACAACAAGAATATATATCCGGTGTTGATCACGTAAACAGGCGTGTCGAAATTGAACAAAGATAAAAAGGAGAAACGAATAATGAAAAAGAATTCAAGAATAACAGTTATCGCCCTAGTAATCGTAATCTTCGCCGTTGCGGGCAGCGCTGTAAAGATTCAAGCCAAAGAGCAGGAAAATGTGAAGCAGACAATCGCGGCAAAAATTAAAGAAATAGCATCAATCAATGTAGAAGCTGTTGAGAAATCACCCATAGAAGGAATATACGAAATTGTTGCCAACAAAGGGAGTATCGTTTTCTATTATGCGCCTAAAAGCGAATTAATAATATTCGGCGAGATATATGATAAAAACAAAAAATCCCTCACACAAGAAAAACGTGATCAACTTCAAGCTAAGAAAATAACAGATATCCCCCTGGATAAAGCAATAAAAATAGGCACGGGAAAAAATAAAGTAATTGAATTTACAGATCCCGATTGTCCGTATTGCCGCCAGGCCGCAGAATATTTTAAAAATAAGAATGTAACAAAATACGTCTATTTAATCCCTATTGTCCAATTACATCCGAAAGCGGAAGAAAAAGCAAAATACATTTTAGCCGCTGAAGATAAAGTTAAGGCTTATTACGAAGTGATGAGCGGAGCGAAAGATAAAGACGACCTGAGCAGCCAGAAAATATCGAAAGACGTAAACGATATGTATCAGGCTCAGCAAAGTATCGGCAATAAGATAGGAATAACCGGAACGCCAGCGTTCTGGATCAACGGAAAGTATGTGCCGGGAGCGAATATAAAAATGTTTGATACGCTCTTGGTAAAATAAAAAAGGAGGTTAAACATATGAAAAATGAAGAATTGGTAAAGGTGTTGTTGTTCACATTGTTTTTGGTAATGGCTATCGTACCGTCAGCGTTCGCAATTACGGCGCCAGCCGCGGGTAGTTTCGCCTATGATGTTTACGATATGGCCGTAAATTCTATTTTAAAAGGTCCTATTGGTTTCGTGGCCGGATTGGGAGCAGTATGTTTTGGGGCAGCATTGGCGATTCAGCAAAAAATCGGCGGCGCCATCCCGGCGCTGTTGGGGGGAGCCGTACTTCTTAAATCAGATACAATCGTCACCAGTATGGGCTTGCTGTACTAATGAAAAAACAATTTCCTCAATATCTATCGGCTCCGTTACAGGTACTCTTTTGGGATAGTGATGAGCTGTGCATCATCCTGATGTTTTTCACAATAGCAATGATATTTGGATCTGTAACGTGGCTGCTGGTGGTAGTCGGCCCTTGGGGATACAGCAATGTGAAAAAAAAATATCCAAGAGGATTTATCCGTCACATTCTATATTTTGCGGGACTCGTGAATTTTCAAAAATATCCTGATTTTTTTGAGGACGTGTTTATTGAGTAAGCGAAGAGGGGATGGATCAAAGTGAAACTGAGTAATTACATGAACGATAAGGCAAAATACAAAGGTGAAAACAGGTTATTAAAATTCATCATTATGGTTATCGGAATAGTTACGTTATTGAACACCGGTATAATGCTTAAGGCTCTTAGTTATCAAAGAGTGGTCATCGTGCCGCCGGGATTACAGGAAAAAACAACAATCCAAGGAAACAAGCTGGACGAAATATATGTATCAACATTTGTTCGATACATCAGCTCTCTGGCCTTTTCCTACACGCCGGCCACAGCCCGCAGGCAATTTGATGAGCTGCTGCTTCACTTTGATCCAACCGCCTATCCACAGGGAAAAACAACTTTTTACAATCTTGCCGAAAAGGTGGTGGATACTCAGGTCACGCAGGCTTTTTACATTAATAAGATTACGGTAAACACGGAAACAAAAAAAATCGAAATAGAAGGAACTAAAAGGCAATATATCGACGACCGCAAAGTAGAAGACGGCAAAAAAAATTATTTCATAGATTACACAATATTTAACGGAAGATTTTACATAATGGCCATAGCGGAATCGGCGGCAGGGGGAGTTCAACAAGGTCAAGTTCAGGAAGCAGCACAAAAAGGGAAATAAAATGAAAAAAGCAATAATACTGATCATCATATTATTTAATCTATTATACACATATCAATCTTATGCGGAAGATAAGAATACCATAGAGCCACCAACTCAAAGAAAACAAAAAGAAGCAGACACAAAAGTAAAGCCGGAAACGACGAATGAAGAAAAAGACCAACATCAAACACTTTCGTCACTCAGAACGAAACAGAAGTGGAATTATCCCAAACAGGGATGTTCATCAGGAGAATGTAAAGAAGATCAAACGCCGAACAAAGAACAGCCGTTCGATAATGAAATAAAAGTAAATTATGGCCAGGTGCAGAAAGCAGTAGAGGAAGTACAGTCGCCAACAATAGTAACACCGGAAATACCAATGGCCGTGCGGGTAAGCGCCAGGGATATAAATAGAGTAACATGCCAGGCGGGAGAGATTAAAGACATTGTGTATTCAAAAGAAAAAGGAATGTCAGTATCCTTTGCCGGAAAGGACGCATACGTTAAATATAAATACATCAAGAAAGACAATAAAACAATATATCCGAGCGTTACTGAGATGTATATTGTCTGCGGTGATTCCACTTACAATCTCATTGCAGTGCCGGAATTAATCCCATCAAAAACAATTCAACTATCAACCGGCGACAGCGAAAAAATAAGAAAAAATAAAAATTATTTCAGCGGAATGTCATCAGAGAAAAAAATAATGACGATGATCAAGGCTGTATATGCCGATGACATACAGGAAAGTTTTACAGTAGAAAAACAGGCATTCAATGACATCAGCCCCTACGAAGAATTATTCATAACGCCGACAAGAACTATAACCGCGTCCGGAGAGGGTATTAGAGTATCAGAGTATATAATCAAAATAAAAGAAAACTCTAAGAAGCAAGAAATAGAATTAGACGAACGTGATTTTATCGATATTGCATCAAACCCAATAGCATTAGCCATTGATAAAATAAGGATCAGGAAAGGCGATACCGCCCGTATGTTTATATGCGAACAAAATAAAGGCGATTATGATTCGGATAAAAATCCAACGATAAAAATAAACAAGGGTTATGTGAATGAAAATATAAAAACAGAACCAAAAGAAGTAAAAAATGAAGACGACAAGAACGGCTCAAAACAATTCAAAATTAAATAAAGGAATCTTGGTAAATGGCGATAGATCTGAAAAGTAAATTTAAAGAGTATTGGAAAAACCTGGATGCAGACGGCAAGAAAAAGGTTGTAAGAACCATTATCATCGTGGGCCTGATGGTCTTTGGTATTGCGGTATATTATATAAAATATGGAACAAAAACCATAGAAACGCCACGGGCAAGTCAAAATCCCAAACAAGAAATAAAGCTGGAACCCCATCTGTTGGAAAAGTCTGCGTATTTGCAGGGCCAGGAAAAAATAAACACAATGCTGAAAGAAGTAGAAGATCTGAAAAAAGAACTTAAAGAGAATCAGAATCAGCAAGGTGATAAATCAGGTCCCGCCGAATTGAAGCCAAATAACAAGCAGGCAGGACAAACACAGTCCCAGATGCAGTCTATGAGGCAGCAAGCCCCGTCGGGGCAAATAGCATCCCCAACAATTAAAAACGAACCAATACCGCCGCCGCCGATCCCACAGAGTCAATCCAGACAGTATAATAATCAGGCACAAAGAAATGTACCCCAATTCGCTTTCAGACGAGTGCCTGTTTGAGAAATGAGGAAAGCTGTGGATATTTTATATGTGACTTTTGTGCCAAATAGCTCATGGTCATCAATTCTTACACCAGGAGTTATATAAAGCTTTTCCCAAAGCTTAAATTGATCCTGGAAATAGTAGCCTTTGTTATCAACCGTCTTTCTTTCTTGTGTACTCGAATATGGACCCCATAAGCTGTCAGATTCATAATAAGATTTTCCTGCTTCTACTTCATATTCAAAACCTGCGGTAAGAGTATTCCATTCCACAGGAGAAATGTTATGTTGCCATTCGAACTTTTGGGTATTACCTTCATACCAATCACTGGACGAATCATCAGGGTGCGACGGATCCTTGCCGTTATGAAACCTTCTATCAATATCATTATAAGAAAACGACAGGCAATGATTCCACCATGAAGTTATTGCTTGGTCAAATGCCAACTTGGCGGCAAACTGTTTAGACCAGGCAATATCATTGGGATCATCGTCATAAGCACCATTATCGATATCTGCTCTGGCATCAGTATAACGAGCAACTAAGCTTAATTCACTATTGCCAAAAAGTTTATATCCTATTTTGGAGGAAATGGTGGTGTTTTGATAGGAATCTTTTTCGCTGCCATCTGCTGCCGAGGAAATACCGTCAGAATCAAGTCGTGAAATAGACACAGAATAATTGAATTTATCTATGCTGCCGCTTGAACTTAAACTTTCTTTAAATGTGTTGTGTGACCCGCCTTCAAAATAACCTTCAACTTGCGGCTTGCCAGTTCCTTTCTTCGTGATAATATTTATTACGCCTGCCATGGCATCGGAACCATAGAGTGTGGATTGCGGGCCACGTACTACTTCAATGCGCTCAATATTATCCGTTGTCAAATGGGCAAAGTCAAAAGAACGATCAGTTGACATCGGGTCGTTTAATTCGACCCCGTCAATCATAACAAGAGTCTGCCCCGGTTTTGCACCTCGGAGATAGATAGAAACTCCTCCCCCTAATGCTCCGGTCTGCATAATAGTAACACCCGGTATGTCTCGCAGAATCTGCTCTACAGTCTGCTTACCGGTTTTCTTAATATCTTCCTTAGTAATAACGGTAGTAGAACTTCCAACCTCACCTTGGTAGGTTTCAGTTTTTGTTGCGGAAACAATAACATTTCCTAAGTCATACTTTACAGCGGTATCTTTTTCTTCTTCCGCCCATACTTGATGAACCCCCAACATAATAATTAAAGCTATAAAACCTAATATTTTCTTCTTCATTGTTCTCCTCCCTCGAGAATACTTCCTTGATAGGCAATCGTCCGGGCTCGCCGACACCGTTATGATGCGGGAATTACCGTTGCGGGGCAGCAGAAGGAATCGCACCTTCATTTCCTCCGCCTATCTGGACTAATTGTTATTGGTTTATATCAACATTACATCTTAAACTTTATTTATTTTTGTTTACCTCCTTCTTTCTGTGGATTCAGCTTACTGTCCACCTTCCATGAGCAGACATCCTTTTTGTAGATCCATTTCATGCGCTGCGCACCGTCAACAACCTTTGAGTATGCCAATTCTCCCGGGGACTTGCCATCAATCGTATAGTACCAAGCCATTTCCCCGCGCTTGCCCGCAACCCCGTCGATGGAAGTAACAAAGACATACTGGCCGACAGGATGGGTTTCAACAGTGGCCACTGTCTGCAAAACATCAAGAAACGTTTTACCTTTTACCAGAGGAATTTCAACCGTCCTAGATGGCCGGTTGTTGCCGTAATCAATTTCCACAATAATCTTTTTGCCGCCTTCATTAACAGATGCCCGCTGATTTTCGGCCTGTGCTAAAAATGCAACAACCGATAAAATACAAAAAATAACCGCCGCAATAATTCTAACTTTTCTTCTCATTCAACTCCTCCTTTCTTTTTATTAATAGAGTAAATCAGTACTCAATTCCCTTCCTCCGTTTCACCCCCTTGTCGTATGGATGTCTGATTTTTTGTATATTACTTACCAGATCGGCAAGTTCAATAAGTTCAAAGGGAGCTCCTCTTCCCGTTAAAATTATCTCCAGCTGTTCCGGTTTTTCCATAAGCAAGGGAACAACCTCTTCCATTTTTAAAAATCCATCCCGCAAAGAAATATTAATTTCATCGAGAATCAGAAGTTTGTATTTGTTCTGCAGGTACAAATTTTTTATAAAATCCATTCCTCGTAAACAGCCTTGTCGTATTTCAGTAAAACTTGCTTTTTTGTCGCAAAAAGGATGCTTACTGGCAAAACCGAATACATCCACCCCTATTTTTTTCAAAATAGCATGCTCCGAATACCCCCATTTATAGGGATCTTTATGAAAATAAATATAACAGACTTTAAAACCATGACCGACCGTTCTGACGGCAAGACCGACTGCGGCAGTAGTCTTTCCTTTGCCATCGCCCGTATAAATCTGAATCAGTCCTTTTCTCTGCTCCATCATTTTAATATGCTCCCATTATCCCCGGCCAACATAATGTATGGTTTTTGCGAGACTGGATTTTTTTCAATAAGAACTTTGATCTTGTAAACCTCTTCGATATCGAGGCAGTTAAATATCGCACCCGGATATCCCATCTTATGGATACGTCCATTGTTAATAAGCAGAAGTTCATGGCAATACTCGGCGGCCAGATTCAGATCATGCATGACCATAATTACAGTCAAGCCGAAGTTACCATTCAATTTTCTGATCAGATTAAGGATGCCTGCCTGATGAGTGATGTCCAAATGAGCAGTAGGCTCATCCAATAGAATAAGTTTCGGCTCCTGAGACAGTGCCCGGGCAATAAGAACAAGCTGCTTTTCTCCATCGCTCATATGCTTTAATGTTCGATTTCTCATCTTAGTGATGCCTGTCAATTGCATGGCTTTTTGTACAGCCTCTAAATCTTTTTTCGTCTCAAAGAATTGAAACGCACTATAATAAGGAATTCTGCCCAGCGAGATAAATTCCTCGACTGTAAATTCATCTAATGAAGAATTTTGTGAAACTACTGAAATAGTCTTTGCCCAATCCTTTGCAGCAATCGTCTGTATATCGATACTGTCCCAAAGAATTTTTCCTCTTTTAGGTACGATTGCTCTTGAAATAGCACGCAATAGGGTGGTTTTCCCGGAACCGTTCGGACCGATGATTCCCAGAATTTTACCCTCTTCTACCTGAAAATTAATACCGGCAAGCACAGGATTATTTTCGTATCCGCAATCCAAATCAACTACCTTAAGCATTGCCGCTTCCTTTTTTTGCCAAAGCATAAATAAAAAGACTTCCGCCCAGTATTCCGGTAACAACTCCCACAGGCAGTTCCACCGGCGCGATAATTGTCCGGGCGATGGTATCGCAAAAAATCAGAAAAGCGCCTCCAGCCAGAAACGCGGCAGGCATCAATATTCGATGATCTGCTCCTACAAGCATTCTGATGAAATGCGGAACCACCAAGCCGACAAATCCAATCATTCCGGCAATAGAAACGCTGAAACCCGCCAGTAAAGAAGCGATCACAAAGA
>JQOA01000218.1:10084-10373 GCA_000753945.1 Smithella sp. D17
GCATTAAGATCAAGACAGAATATATACGAAACAATAAACAATATTATCGTCGCCAGCAACGTTACCTTGATGACAAACCAGTTCGGTTCATCCAGGGAACCCATTATCCAAAAAATTATGCCGTGCATATCTTCCGCACGGGATAAAGACATTATCAGCATAATCAGGGAAGATGATATGAAACTGATCATGACGCCGTTAAGAAGCAATCCCTGAAGTTTTATAACCCCTTTACGCATGTTAATAAAATACAGGACAAATATTACAAAAAGAGCGCCTGAAAAACCAA
>JQOA01000219.1 GCA_000753945.1 Smithella sp. D17
AAGTCATCCACTTTATTTACTGGGACAATTCAGAAACTCAGGCACATTTTACATGGACAGACCTTTGAATCTTTTACAGGGCATTGCTTTGGGGAACGGATACGACAGCACTGCCGATCTAAGTTCCGCCAGACTTATCCGGGATAAAAAAACAGTGCCGGTGGATATCAATGATCTGCTGACCAAAGGAGATCAGCGTTATAATGTCTGGCTCAAACCGGATGATACTATTTACATTCCCGATAACAAAAACAGACTCGTCTTTGTTTTCGGCGCAGTTAAAAAAGGCGGGCCCGTGGCAATGCCTCCCGGCGGGCTGACACTACCGCAGGCAATTGCCTCCGCGGAACTGCGCGACACCGGTCATGATTTTCGCTACATTCGCATCATCCGTTCGCTTTCCACTACACGCGGTGAACTGATAGTGGTTGATTTCGACAAAATATTACGAGGCGAGGCCATGCCTTTTGCGCTTCAGCAGGGCGACATCGTCTTCGTTCCCAAAAGCGGTTTTGGCAACTGGAATGACGCCATCAATGAAATACTGCCGTCGCTTCAGGCCTTCAGCGCGCTTCTTCAACCGTTTGTTTCCATCAAATACTTGAGTGATTAGTATCTTTAAAAACAAGTGAATGGTGAAGAGTGAAACGTGAAAAGAGAAGTACCGCATTTGTCATTCCGGCGTGGTCTTGGCCGGAATCCAGGAATGTTAATAATTAGTACCTTTGAAAAACAAGTGAAACGTGAAGAGTGAAAGGTGAATAGTGAGAAAAACATTTTCACCCTCCCTCAATCCCTCCCCTCAAGGGAGGGAAGAAAATTGTCCAAGGTTACACCGCTTGTCATTTCGATGAGTAGAACGACGAGAAATCTTTAAGATGTAAAATTATAAAAAGCAAGATTTCTCCCTACTGTCATGTCAACGATACTCTGTCATTTCGAAGGAGCCTTCACAACTGAGAAATCTTAGATTTCTCCCTGCGGTCGAAATGACATTTCTGGATTGACACGACACTACGCTCGAAATGACACGAAAAGTAATTTAACTGAGTAAAAAAAGAATAAAGCATAAAAGAGGATTTTCATGAATTCTAACATTCCCATGACACCGGGTAATCCCATACGTCCCCAGGAGGAAGACATCTTTGAATACATCGCTGTTATCATGCGGCGCTGGAAAACATTCGTTCTGGCGTTTCTGGCCGTTTTCATCGTCGTGGCCCTATACACCTTCATGATGAAACCGGTTTACGAAGCCTCCGCCACCCTTCACGTGAAGGACGATAAAGGAAAAGGCTCACTACTGGGCGAACTGGCTCTCAACACCTCCAATCCCGTCAACGCGGAATTGGAAATACTCAAATCGCGCACCAACGCCGAGCAGGTAGTCAAGCGGCTGCATCTCGACTGGCAGATAAGTAAAAAGTCTGACGGGCTTACCTTCAGGATTATAGAATTTTCCTCCACCGCCAAAGATCCGGTTTATGATATCAGATTAAATAGTGAAGGCATATTTAAGGTCAAAGATAATGACGGAAATCTGGCCGGCGAGGGCAAATCCGGAAGCCTTATTAAAGGAAAAGATTTTATTCTTCTTCTGAGCGATCTGAAAGGTGAAAAAGGCGACAAATTCACACTTGCTCAATTGCCGTTCGATGAGGTTGTCACAGGCCTGCGCAGTGGAATCAAGGCAGTTGAAGTAGGAAGAATGACCAGCGTCATTAAGGTTTCTTATAATTCCACCGACCCTGTGCGGGCGCGCGATGTCGTCAATACGCTGGTTCAGTCCTATCTGGAACAGAACATATCTTTCAAGGCGGAAGAAGCCAGCCGCACAGTGAACTTTGTTGAAGACCAGATACAGGGGCTGCGCAAGGAACTGGACAATTCGGAGAAAGACCTGCAGGTTTACAAAAGCTCGGCCGGAGTTGTCAGCCTGGACAACGAAGCCAGAGAACTCATTCAAAAAATATCGGAGATGGAAAAGGCGCGTGCCGATGTCACTCTCCAGAAAAAGCAGATAGAATTTGCTCTTGATGCCCTGAAGAGATCCATGCGTAAGGGAACCATCTACTCTCCGGCGATCATGCGTGACGATCCGCTGGTTGCCTCGGTGGCGTCCAAACTGTCCGAGCTGGAAGTACAAAAGAAAGCTCTGCTTAACGACTATACGGAGAACCATCCCGCGGTAAAAACCGTTCAGGGCCAGATAGAAGAAATTCAAAGAAAGATACGGTCGACATATGAAACCCATCTGAACAACCTGGCCAAACAACAGAGCAACGTTACCCATGAGCTCTCTCTTTACGAAAAAAGAATGCAAACGCTTCCGGAAGCAGAGCGCGATCTTGCCCGTCTTACCCGTGTTTCCAGCGTCAACGCCGGAATCTACACCTTCCTCCTGCAGAAGCATGAAGAAGCGCGCATTGCCAAGGCATCCACCATCAGCAATATAGACATTGTTGATCCGGCCATAGTTCCCACTCATCCGGTAAAGCCGAAGAAAGCGCAAAATCTGCTTTTGGGTTTGCTTTTCGGCTGCATGCTGGGCATCGGTCTGGTTTTTTTTCAGGAATATCTCGATGATACCATTAAGGACGCCGAAGAGGCGAAGCGGGTTATGGGGCTGCCTTTGCTCGGAGTCATTCCGCACATTAACGGCCGGGATCCCAAACAAAACATCACCATCCCTCAAGGGGAAACGCTGATAACGCAGAGCGAGCCGAAGTCGGCTGTTGCCGAGTCGTTTCGTTCATTGCGCACCAATTTGCATTTTACCGCCATCAACAAACAAAAGAAGATAATGCTTTTCACGAGCACATTTCCGGGCGAGGGAAAAAGTATCATCACCGCCAACGAAGCAGTTGTTATTTCCCAGACAGGAGCGCGGGTGCTCATCATTGACTGCGATTTGCGCCGTTCATCCCTGCATGAAAAATTCAGACACAGTAAAACACCGGGACTGAGCGAAATATTAACCGGAGACACAACATTTGAAAAAGCAAAACACATATCCGGCATTGAAGGCCTTGATCTGATCACCGCCGGAACAACTCCGCCCAACCCTTCGGAACTTCTCGGATCGGAAGCGATGCGTCAACTCCTTTTGACCCAGCGGGAAAATTACGATTATATCCTCATTGACGCTCCGCCTGTTCTGGCCGTAACCGATGCCCCGGTTCTCGCCACGATTTCGGACATAGTAATTCTGATTATGGAAGCGGGACGTGTACCTGTAAAAGCGGCGCAACACATGCGCGAGACACTTACCACCCTGCAGGCCTCCGTTGCCGGAATTATAATCAACGACAAGACCGGTAAGGGCGAAAGCTACGGCTACTACGGCAGGAGATACGGCTACGGTTACGGTTACGGATATTATTCCGACGCCGAAAAGAAACCACAGGGCAAGTTCAATTGGTGGAAAGAAATGATTCCAGAAAAGTACTTCCGTCTTCAACAATTTCCGGCAC
>JQOA01000220.1 GCA_000753945.1 Smithella sp. D17
TTAAAGAAGGACGCGCCGACATAAAATTCTTTGTAGACGGTTACTCTGCCGCAGAGGAGAATAATCGTGATTAAAGTTTTAATTGTTGACGATTCGGCTTTAGTTCGCAAAGTGCTGACCGAAGAACTTTCCCGCTATAGAGACATAGAGGTGGTGGGAGGGGCTATTGATCCCTACGTGGCCCGCGACAAGATAGTCCGGCTTAAGCCCGATGTTATCACCCTGGATTTGGAAATGCCAAGGATGGACGGGCTTTCATTTTTATCCAAGCTGATGAAATTCTACCCGCTGCCGGTGGTAGTGGTAAGTTCTTTAACCCCCCACAATAGCCAAAACGCTATCAGTGCCTTGGAGTTGGGGGCGGTGGAAGTGATCTGCAAGCCCGGCTCCAGCTTGTCGGCTCCGGATATCTCCCAACGTCTGGTCGAATCCATTCGGGCGGCATCCCGGGCCAAGGTGTTCAGAACGGAGGTAGAACCCGCGGATAAAGAAAGCGCCCCCGGATATAAAATTCAGCTTAAAACCACTCACAAGGTGATAGCTGTGGGAGCTTCCACAGGCGGCACGATAGCCATTGAAAAACTTTTAATCGATATGCCCTTAAATATTCCCGGTATTCTGGTGGTGCAGCATATGCCGGAATATTTCACCGCCAGTTTCGCCAAACGTCTGAATAGTATCTGCAAAATCGAAGTACGGGAGGCCGAGGATGGCGACACTGCTGTTCCGGGGCTGGCGCTGATAGCTCCCGGAGGGCGGCACATGCTGTTAGAGCGCAGTGGAGCTTTTTATCAGGTCAGGATAAAAGATGGTCCCATGGTTCATCATCAGAGGCCCAGTGTAGATGTATTGTTCCATACGGTGGCCAAACAGGCCGGTGCCAACGCCATAGGAGTGTTGCTGACTGGAATGGGGGCCGATGGTGCCGAAGGGCTTTTGGCCATGAGGAATAGCAAAGCTTATACTATCGCCCAGGATGAAGCCAGTTCAGTAGTCTACGGAATGCCCGGCGAAGCAGTCAAACTTGGGGCTGCCTGCGATGAATTACCTCTGAGCGATATTGCCGGGCGTATAATAAAGCGGTTATCCGGAGAAAAAATGGCGAATAATCACTTTCTCTACGCTTGCGGAAAATGAACAATCTGAAATCAGCAATTCTCAATTCCTTAAAGAGAAAGAATTGGACATCACTTTTTTCAATGATTCAAGGTGTCAAATCCTTGGCTACTCCAAAGAGGAATTGATGGGTGTGAATAACCGGCGGTATGCTGATAAACCGAGGAGATGTCCTCGCAGTCCGAGGAGATGCGCAGCATGGTGGCCGGTTTCAAGCTGACCGTTTCCGGCGATTTCAATCAGGCTCTGCGGGCCGGCGGCAGGCAATCCGGGTATATGCATAACCCCGTCCTCCCAGGTACAGAACGTTCCACGCATGCCAGTAAAACCTGCCGTGCAGATAAACCAATCCAGCTTCCATTTGCGCCGGAATACTGGCGGATCGCAGCAGGGCAACCGTCAGTATGGAATGCTCGTTGCAATCGCCGGCTTTGTTTTGTATAAAAATTAAAGATTTATTGACAAGAACACTCAATTGATATAACAAAAAACGCTCATTTAATGCTGAGCCGTTTATAGCAAAATCTTATATTTGCTGCCCCGGTATCATGTTAAATGCAATCAGTTAATAAGAAAAGATAAATGCTTTATGAAACATGATAGTGTAATTGCTCGTGGTGGTTATCCATTTATCGTTTTATCTCTGGTCACTACTGTATTTATTGCATTTTTCGGTATTGGCTGGCTGACAATTTTATTTGCATTTATTACATTTTTTATTATCTGGTTTTTCCGCAATCCCGATAGATATTTTCAGGACGAGGAAAAAGTATTAATTTCTCCTGCCGATGGTAAAATAATAAAAATAGAAGATGTCGAAGTAAATGGGACTATTTCGGGGGAATTTAAAAAAATCAGTATTTTCATGAATGTTTTTAATGTCCATGTCAATCGTGCTCCGTATTCGGGTCAAATAGAGGCAATTAATTACCATGAGGGGAAATTCTTTTCTGCTAATTTAGATAAGGCTTCGCTTGATAATGAACGCAATGAAATTATGATTCGTACCGAAGATGGACGATCTCTATGGATGGTGCAGATAGCCGGTCTGATCGCCCGGCGGATTGTCTGCTGGGTCAACGTGGGTACAATTGTTAAAAAAGGCGAGCGGGTAGGATTAATTCGTTTTGGTTCACGGGTTGATGTCTATTTGCCCGATGATTCCCGAATTTCAGTAAAATTGAAAGATAAAGTTAAAGCAGGCGAAACAGTCTTAGGATATTTGTCATGAATACAGAAAATTCACCCCAAAAAATGCGGATGAAAAAAGGGGTTTATATACTGCCGAATCTTTTCACCTCGGCCAGCTTATTTTGTGGATTTTATTCTATTATTGCTTCCTTTAAAGAGCATTTCGTGCCGGCATCTATTGCTATTTTATTTTCCGTTGTTTTTGATGGTTTAGATGGCCGGATTGCCCGCCTTACGAATACGACTTCCAAGTTCGGTGCCGAATATGATTCCCTGGCCGACGTGATAGCTTTTGGTGTGGCACCGTCTCTTTTAGCTTATTGTTGGGCCATGTCTATTTACGGCAAATGGGGATGGATTGTTGCCTTTCTGTTTGTTCTCTGTGGCGCTCTGAGATTAGCCCGATATAACATCCAAATCGGTATAATTGAAAGCAGCGTATTTAACGGCCTGCCCATTCCGGCGGCGGCTTCGGTTGTGGCCACTACCGTAATTTTCTTCAGTAGCGATTATATCGGAGTGGAAGGGAAGTTCCATAATATTTTTATAATTATATTTGTAATTATCTTGTCGCTATTGATGGTCAGCAGTATCAAATATTACAGCTTCAAAGATATGAAGCTCCTTGTGCGGAAACCATTCACAATTTTTTTCTGGTTGGTCGTTTTATCAATTATCATAGTAGCGGAGCCGGAGTTGATGTTTTTTGTGATTATGTTGGGATATGCTCTTTCCGGTCCCATTTGGTGGGTAGTGAAATTCATTCAAAAATCTAAAGAAAAGAAAATCAATATCCACTAATTTTAAAATAACAAGAAAGTAATAATTAATTCATGTGAAAAATTATGAGAATTACAGGAGGCGAGGCCAGGGGGAGAACATTGAGTTTCCCTTCCAGATCAAAGGAAAGGCCTACTTCTGATTTTCTTAGAGAAGCTCTTTTTAATTTGTTGGGTATTTTGCAGGGAAAAACATTTCTTGATCTTTTCGCCGGATCGGGAAGCGTCGGTTTGGAAGCTGCCAGTCGTGGAGCTCAGGATGTTTGTTTTGTAGAAAAGAATAAAAATCTGGTTGAAGTGATTAAAAAAAATATCCTGACATGCTCGCTGGACAGTAACTACCGGATAATTGACAAGGATATCGAATTCGGTCTGCATGATCTTTTTAGAAAAAAATGCGGGTTTGACATCATCTTTGCCGATCCACCCTATAACCGGGATTTAACCGGCGTAACGCTGAAGGCTTTAAGCAAACATAATGTGCTCAATAAGGATGGAATATTAGTAATTCAACATTCGATAAAAGAAAATTTCAGTGAGCCGGGGAAGGATACTATCTATCAAATAGATCAGCGGAAATATGGCGAAAATGCCTTAACTTTTTTAAAAATGGAGAAGAAATGACACAAGAAAATTCAGCGAACAGAGTTGCAATATATCCTGGTTCATTTGATCCCATTACTAATGGTCATGTGGATCTTATCAAAAGAGGACTGAATATTTTTGATGAAATAATCGTTCTCATTGCCTATAATCCCAACAAGTCTTATTTGTTCTCCGTTGAAGAAAGAATGGAAATGATTCGGGAAGTATTCAACGGCACTAAAGGAGTCCGCGTCGATTGCTATGCCGGATTGCTCGTTGATTATTTGAAAATTTCCGGTACGAGCATAATAATGCGCGGAATGCGCGCTTTATCTGATTTTGAATATGAATTTCAGATGGCGCTGATGAACCGCCGGCAAACAAGAAAAATCGAAACCGTTTTTCTGATGAGCGGGTTTAAATGGTTTTACACAAGTTCCAGGTTAATCAAAGAAGTGGTGAGTTTAGGAGGTTCGGTAAAAGGTCTGGTACCGGATAATGTTAATCAAAAGCTGATAGAAAAATTCTAAAAAGAGTAAGGAGTAGTTTGTGCGATTATCGTCGAGGGTAGCGAAAATCAAGCCATCGGAAACTTTAGCCATAACGGCCAAAGCCAATGCCTTGAAAGCGCAGGGAAGAGATGTGATCGGCTTTGCAGCCGGTGAACCTGATTTTGATACACCGGCTAATATTAAGAATGCGGCCATTAAAGCCATTGAAGCAGGTTTTACCAAATACACTCCGGTCGGAGGCACCGATGAACTGAAAGACGCTATTGCGGCGAAGTTAAAACGTGATAATGACCTCGAATATAAACGTTCACAAATTGTTGTTTCCTGCGGAGCAAAACATACATTATATAATTTGGCGCAAGTTCTTTTTGATCCCGGTGACGAAATCATTATTCCTGCTCCGTACTGGGTTTCTTATCCCGATATCGTAGTACTGGCCGACGGCCGGCCGGTAATTATTGATACGAAGGAAAAAGACGGCTTTAAAATGAAGCCGGAACAGTTAAAGGCTGCCCTAAACAAAAAGACCCGCGCGGTGATTATTAACAGTCCTTCCAATCCTACCGGGGCGGTTTATTCACAGGAAGAATTAAAAGCCATTGCTGCAGTTTTGCTGGACAAGGATATATTGGTTATTTCGGATGATATTTACGAAAAAATCTTTTACGCTGACTTTCCTTTTATGAATATAGCTGCCTGTGAACCAAAGTTAAAGGACAGGACAATAGTAGTTAATGGTGTGTCTAAAACTTATGCGATGACCGGGTGGCGCATCGGTTACGCTGCCGGACCGGAAGAGATAGTGGCGGCAGTAAATAAGATCCAGAGTCAGAACACTTCCAATCCGGTGTCCATTGCTCAGAAAGCGGCAGTGGAAGCGCTTTCCGGAGATCAGACTATTGTCGATCAAATGGTGAGCAAATTCCGGAAGCGAAAGGATTATATAATCCATGCCCTCGAACAAATTCCAGGAGTAAAATGTTTTTCTCCTGAAGGAGCATTTTATGTCTTCCCCAATGTCTCCGGCATTTATGGACGCTCTTACAAAGGGAGAAAAATAACAAATTCCACGGAATTAATTGATTACTTGCTTGACGAAGCAAACGTGGCCGCTGTTCCCGGAGTGGCATTTGGCAGTGATGACCACATACGTTTATCTTATGCCACTTCCTTGAAAAATATTGAAGAAGGCATAAAACGGATTAAGGGTGCTGTTTCTAAATTAGAATAGTGAGGAGATAAAATTAATGGGTGGCATTTTTGGAATTGTATCATCGGAAAATTGTGTCCAGACGCTTTTTTACGGAACTGATTACCATTCGCATTTAGGAACTGAAAGTGGCGGTATGGCGGTATGGGGACCAAAAGGTTTTTACAAAACCGTTCACAGTATATCTCAGGCTCAGTTTAAATCCCGATTCGTTGAAGACTACAAAAAAATGGAAGGGTGTTATGGTATTGGAGCGATTGACGATGAAACGCCCCAGCCATTAGTTTTTCATTCAAAATTTGGTGTTTATGCTGTCGCGGCATCCGGGCTGATAACTAATAAGGCTAAACTGGTAAATGAACTGCTTAATGAAGGCGCTTCCTTCGGAGAAATGGCCGGTGGCGGCGTAAGTAACGCGGAAATTGTGGCGTCCCTTATTAACCGCGGGAATAATATTGTGGAAGGTATTGCCTCCATGCGTGGTGTAATTGAGGGTTCTATTTGCGCGCTGATATTGACTACGGAAGGGATATACGCAGCCCGGGATAAATATGGCCGTTTTCCTTTATCCATTGGTATAAATAAAAGCCGGAAAGATAAAAAATCTTATGTTGTGGCTACCGAAGCGAGCTCTTTTGAAAATCTTGGCTATGAGTTAATAAATTTCCTGGGACCGGGAGAAATAGTGCTGTTAACGCCGGACGGCGTGAAATTAATGAAGCCCGAAGGCACAGAAAAGAAAATTTGTGCGTTTTTGTGGATATATACCGGTTATCCGTCATCCGCTTACGAAGGTATCAGAGTCGAGGGGGCGAGAGAAAGATGCGGCATCTACCTGGCAAAACGTGATAATGTTCAGGCGGACCTTGTTTCCGGTATTCCTGATTCCGGTGTCGGTCATGCCATAGGTTATGCGATGGGATCGGGCCTGCCCTATAGAAGGGTGCTGGTAAAATATACTCCCGGTTACGGTCGTAGTTATACGCCGCCTGCGCAGGAAATAAGAGACCTTGTGGCCACGATGAAGCTGTGCGCGGTGCGGGAAGTGATTAAAGGCAATCGCATAGTTGTTTGCGACGATTCCATCGTTCGCGGCACGCAGTTGAAAAACTTGACCGTCAAGAAATTGTGGGACAACGGCGCTAAAGAAATTCATATTCGACCTGCTTGTCCGCCCTTAATGTTCCCCTGTATTTACGCGTCTTCTACAAGAACGACGGCGGAGTTGGCCGGCCGCAAAGCAATTCGCGCGCTGGAAGGAAAAGAAATTGAAAATCCGGAAGAGTACCTGGATACCCAATCGGCTAAACATGCCCAAATGATTGATTGGATTCGTCGTGACTTGAACATTACTTCACTGAAATATCTGGCGATTGAGGATATGATTGCGGCGATAGGACTTCCGGCAGACCAGTTATGTTTGCATTGCTGGCTGGGCAGGTAGATTTCATCTTTGCCACATTTCTGAGCTAAAAAATATTGAGAAGCTGATGCTTGTGGAACATTTATCCTCAATCAAGAGAAAAAGAACAAAAAAAATAAACCTTGATGATGTGCAAATAGGCGGAGATGCTCCGGTTGTTGTGCAATCGATGACCAATACGGATACGCGCGATGTCCAGGCTACTGTCGCGCAGATTAAATCTCTGGAAAGAGCCGGATGTGAAGTTATCCGCGTTGCTCTGCCTGATAAAGAAGCTGTAGAGGCTCTGCCGCATATAAAAAAGAGAATAAAAATACCTTTGATAGCGGATATTCATTTTGATTACCGGCTGGCTGTAACTGCCATGAAAAACGGGGTAGCCGGCATCAGGATCAACCCCGGCAATATCGCTCCTGATAAAATCCGCCAGATCATCGGCGTTGCCAAAGAGCGGGAAACCGTAATTCGTATTGGTATTAATTCCGGTTCTCTGCAAAAAGATTTATGGCTGAAATACGGAGGCGCAACGGCGGAAGCCCTTACAGAGAGCGCTTTACGGAATATTGATCTTTTTGAGCATCAGGGCTTTAGAAAAATAAAATTATCCCTGAAATCATCGGATGTTCCCACCATGATAGAGGCTTATCGCGCAATTTCCGCCAGGACCGGCTATCCTCTGCATCTGGGAGTGACCGAAGCCGGATCATTGGTTAATGCCGCGATAAAATCGGCGCTGGGAATCGGAACGCTTCTTTATGAAGGCATCGGCGATACAATCAGGGTTTCTGTTACCGGCAATCCGGTTTCGGAGATTCCCGTCGCCTATGGCATTTTACGGGCGTTGAACATCAGGAAGATCGGGCCGGATATCGTTTCCTGTCCGACTTGCGGACGTTGTGAAATTGATCTCTTAAATTTGACAGATAAAATTGAAAAAGCGCTTGCCGGCAAAAAAGATTATTTGAAAGTAGCCTTAATGGGCTGTGTCGTAAACGGACCCGGTGAAGCTGCCGATGCGGATATCGGCATTGCTGGCGGCAAAAAGCAGGGGATTCTGTTTAAGAAGGGAAAAGCCTTTAAAAAAGTTAAAGAAGAAGACTTTGCTAAAGTATTACTTGAAGAAATAAGTTTGATGATTAAGGAAAGGAAAAATAATTAATGCGCTATTCAGAGATGTTTTTGCCGACCGGCAGGGAAGTGCCTTCAGATGCTGAAGTTATCAGCCAGCAACTGATGATCAGAGCCGGCATGATCAGAAAATTGACCAGCGGCATATATTCATACCTGCCGCTGGGTTACCGGGTCATTCGCAAACTGGAACAAATTATCCGGGAGGAGATGAACAAAGCCGGAGCGCAGGAAGTTCATATGCCCATGGTCCAACCCACGGAGCTGTGGCAGGAGTCAGGCCGCTGGGAGCATTATGGCAAGGAACTTTTGAGATTTCGCGATCGTCATGATCATGAATACTGCCTCGGGCCGACACATGAGGAAGTAATTACCTCTCTGGTACGCAACGATATAAAAACCTATCGTCAGTTGCCGCGCAATCTTTATCAGATTCAGACAAAATTCCGTGACGAAGTTCGTCCGCGCTTCGGTGTGATGCGTTGCCGCGAATTCGGGATGAAAGATGCCTACAGCTTTGATGTCGATGAAGAAGGAGCGGAAAAAAGTTACGAAAAGATGTTCATCGCTTATAACAACATCTTTCGCCGTTGCGGTTTAAAATTCCGTCCCGTGGAAGCGGATTCCGGCAGCATCGGCGGAAAATATTCGCATGAATTTATGGTGATGGCCGAATCCGGTGAAGATGCGATGGTCTTTTGTGAAAAGTGCTCGTATGCAGCCAATCTGGAAAAGGCCGAGGTAGCCTGTCCGGAAAGAAAAGAAATATACGAGGATGATTGGCTTTCTCTGGAGGAAGTTAATACCCCGAATGTGCGGACAATAGAAGAGGTTAGCGAATTTTTAAATGTGAAGCCTCAGGATATTGTGAAGACTTTGATTTTCAATGCCGACGGCCAACAGTACGCCGTGCTGATCCGCGGTGATCATGAAGTCAATGAAATTAAGGTAAAGAATTATATAGGTGCAAACGAAGTGGAACTTGCCTCCGATGAAATTATCGTGAAAGCGACCGGTGCGCCGAGAGGGTTTGCCGGGCCGGTCAATATTAAAATACCGGTGCTTGTGGATTATTCGGTAATCGACATGATTAATTTTGTGACCGGCGCCAATAAGGAAGATCATCACTTCAAAAATGTCAATATCGGCAGGGATTTTCAAATTCAGGCATTTGCCGATTTCCGGGTTGTGACGAAACAGGATAACTGTCCCCGCTGCGGTACTGATATTAAATTTGCCCGTGGCATTGAAGTAGGACACGTCTTTAAGCTGGGAACAAAGTACAGCAAGGCGATGAAAGCCGGATTCCTGGATAAAGACGGTCAGGAAAAAATCATGATCATGGGCTGTTACGGGATCGGAATTGGAAGAACAGTGGCTGCCGGTATCGAGCAAAATCACGATGAAAACGGAATTATCTGGCCGATGCCCCTGGCTCCCTATCAGGTAATTATTACGCCCGTAAATGTAAACGAAGAAGATGTAATGGAATCTGCGGAAAATCTTTATAAATCCATGCTTGCCGGGAACATTGAAGTTATTTTCGATGATCGTGACGAAAGAGCCGGTGTGAAGTTTAAGGATGCCGATTTGATCGGAATTCCGCTGAGGGTTGTTGTCGGCCGGAAAAATCTGGCTCAGGGAAAAGTTGAATTGAAAATCAGAAAGACCGGCGAAAATAAATTATATCCGCTTCAGGAAATAGTGCAACAAGTTAAGCAGATTATAGATCAGGAATTACAATATTCTGAATAACTTGATTTTACTTCACTGTTGATTACCATCGTTGAAGAGATGTTCAGTGAATAGATAAAAAAATAATTTGCCAAAGCCGTAACTGAAATAAACTGGAAACTTAATGCTACGGATCAACGACATTATCGATAAAGCCCAAATTTACCTGCCTCCAGAAGACCTGGAAATGATTCAAAAGGCTTATATTTATTCGGCTTCAGTGCATCAGGGACAGGTAAGATTGTCCGGTGAACCATATCTTACTCATCCTATGGAAGTCGCGGGAATCCTGACCAATATGAAAATGGATGCCGCGACAATCATCAGCGGGTTGCTGCATGATACAATAGAGGATACTTTAACAACAGTGGAGCATATTGAGAACGAATTCGGCAAGGATGTGGCTTTTCTGGTAGGTGGGTTGACAAAACTAAGCCGCATTTCTTTTGGTTCTCAGGAAGAAAGGCAATCGGAAAATTTTCGAAAAATGATTTTGGCCATGTCCGCCGATATCCGTATTCTGCTGGTGCGCCTGGCTGACCGGATTCACAACATGAGAACATTGCAATATCACCCCAAAGATAAAAGAATTTATATTGCCAGAGAAACGATAGATATATATGCGCCATTGGCCAATCGTCTCGGGATTAACTCGATGAGGATGGAACTGGAGGATTTGTCCTTTCAATATATTGCTCCGGAGGCTTATCAGGAATTATCGGCGAAAATAGCCAAATCCGATGAAGCCCGTAATCGTTATACGGAAGAAGTTAAGCGTATTATTTATACTGAATTGGAAAAATATTCCATCAAATGCAAAGTTGAAGGAAGAGCAAAACATCTTTACAGCATTTATAAAAAAATGCGCGAGCAGCACATAAATTTTGACGAAGTTTATGACCTTATTGCCTTTCGTGTAATCCTTGATTCCGATCAGGAAAAAAGTTGCTATGAAGTTTTAAGCATGGTGCATGCTTTGTGGAAACCTGTGCCCGGAAGGTTTAAGGATTATATCGCCATGCCTAAGGCTAACTATTATCAATCATTGCATACCACGGTGATCGGGCCTTACGGAGAAAGAGTGGAAATTCAGATCAGAACTAAAAAAATGCACGAATGGGCGGAAAAAGGAATTGCCGCTCATTGGCGTTATAAGGAAGGACTTGTCGACTATAAGAACAGTGAAGAAAATCAAATTAAAAAACTCAGAGAAATAATGGAAATACAAAATGAGGTAAAAGATCCGAAGGAATTCATGACCAATTTGAAATTGGCGTTATTTCCGGAAGAAGTTTATGTTTTTACCCCTGATGGCGATGTCAAATCTTTTCCCAAGGGCGCCACTCCCATTGATTTTGCCTACAGCATTCATACTGATGTCGGCAATCAGTGTATCGGAGCGAAAGTAAATAAAAGTATCGTTCCCTTAAAATATAAACTGCAAAATGGCGAAACAGTTGAAATCATAACTCAGGCAGGTCATCATCCCAGCAAAGACTGGCTGAAAAATGCCGTAACGACGAGAGCTATTTCCAAAATCAGAAACTGGATTAATCTGGAAGAAAAGAAAAACAGTCTGGTTTTGGGGCGTGATTTGCTGGATAAGGAATTTAAAAGACAAAATTTAAAATTCAGCAGTTATGTTAAGTCCGGCGAAATTCAAAAAGTATTCAGCGATTGTTCTGTAAATACTCTTGATGAATTAATATCCCAGGTAGGTCTCGGCCGGATTTCAGCCAGGCGCATAGTTAATAGTTTTCTGGCAGGAGAACCTGTCAGTATTCCAGAGCCGATTATCGATAAGATAAAGAAGAGGAGGGCTGCTTCACAGTCCATGGGAGTATCGCTTGTTGGCCTTGACGATATGGACGATGTCCTGTTAAATTTTGCCAGATGCTGCAATCCCATTCCCGGAGATGAAATATCGGGCTATATTTCGCGTGGGCGCGGTATCATTGTGCATACAAATAATTGCCCCTACATTAAAAAAATGGATAAAGAGAGAATTGTCGGTGTCCATTGGAATGTCAGAGAAGAGAATACATATCCCGTGCACATTAAAATTATCTGTGATGATATCAAGGGTGTTTTGACGGAAGTTAGTTCCGTTATTTCGTCTTTTGACATCAATATAAGTTACGCGCAGATAGAAACAATCGACATGGTTGCAAACTGCAATTTTATAATCGACATAAATACCTTAAATCAACTCAATCAAGTCCTGGCGGCAATCAGACAGTTGAAATTTGTTAAATCCATTGAGAGATTACGGCATTTCTGAAAATAATCTGCTTATCATTTGATTGTTGACAAACAAAGAGACTCTGCTATAAGCAAGCGCAAATTCAGTGCAGGTGGAAATTATGTTGGATAAGAAGAAAATATTGCTGATTCTGGGTATTTTAGTGTCCTTATTAATTTTTACGAGTGGCGATTTATCCGCTGCGGGTAAAAAGAAAATAATCCTTATCGATCCGGCGCATGGAGGGAAGGAACAGGGTATTAAGCTGAATAAAGATGTTTCCGAAAAAGATATTACGCTGAGAGTTGCGTTATCGATAAAGCAACTGCTGGCCAAAGAAAATAATCTGGAAGTATTTCTAACCCGTGATTCAGATAAAACAGTGGATCTGGATGACCGCAAAGATAGTATAAAAAAAATCAAACCGGACCTTCTTTTAAGTCTTCACGTTAATGGGGGATTTGGCAAAGATGCTTCCGGGTTTGAGCTTTATTATCCGGAGTTCGGTGAGGAAACGGTAAAAGAAAAAAAGGCAGCGAAAGACAATACTTCGGAATTGAAAAATAAATGTCAGAATGAATCTTTAAGGATGGCGAAAATTATTCAGGGAAACATGAATGCTTTATTCCCGCGAAAGGGCAGGGGCTTGCGGAAGGCTGATTTACCGGTAACTGATGGTTTGCTTGTTCCGGCTGTGAGTGTGGAAATGGGCTTTGCCACTAATCCTGAAGACAAAAAGAAATTGCTTTCTGTAAATACGCAAACAGAAATTGCCAAGGCTCTGGCCAAGAGCATTAAATCATTTTAAAGGAAAAAGGCATTCGGCAGATTATCGAAAAGCAGAAAGAAATTGTAGGTGATCTGAAGGGATGAAAATTGTTTTCGCTTCCGGCAACGAAGGAAAAGTCAAAGAAATTAAAGAAATGCTTGAAGGAATGGGAATCGAATTAGTTTCTTTGAAAGCTTACACCAATGTGCCGGAAATTGTTGAAGACGGAAGTACTTTTCTGGAAAACGCCTTAAAGAAGGCGAGAATAATTTCCGAATTTACCAACGAGA
>JQOA01000221.1:0-1622 GCA_000753945.1 Smithella sp. D17
TATTCTTTTCGTTATATTAATTGCCATCTTCACAGAACTGGGAATGGATCTTATAAAAAGATTTATAAGCTTTATCCAGGTAGAGTAAATAACGCCTGTGTAGTAACCGCTGGCCAGGTATAAAAATTTGTTAAACGCGTTTTCATGTTCATATTTTGATGTGGCTTGAGTGAAATGAAGGGTTATCAGATAGGAAGAAAACCAAAGGAAAACCTGGATAAATTCAACAAACTAAGTGGAATTTTGATGTTATCGGCATGGGGTCTTGCTATGGTTTTGTCCTCTTTTCTTTTCTTATTCATCGGCTATCTCGTGGACGAAATCCTGGGAACCACACCTAATTTTATGTTGTGTTCTTTCTTCCTGGCAATTGGTCTGTGTATGTGGCGGATTTATAAGGAGGCAAAGGACAGAGGAAAGCAGTTGTAATTATGGGCTGTTGACCGGGAGCGCATTCCCGCAGGGGAACGCAATAATAATATAACTATATACGCCTCGCGATACGTTTTTTGCGCGCCTTGCATCTGAACATCCCGTATCAAGTACGGGACAAGCTTTTGAACAGCCCATGAAAAGAGATTATTTATGCCCGGATAATTGTTCTGTTTCTGAACAATATATCAAAAAAAAACAGGCACGGGAGAAGATCGTAAGCCGAGTCCTGTTCCGCGCTTAGGTTACCCTGCACGCGGTGATGATCATTCATCTGGGACGTAAGTTGCCTCACGCCTCTAGCGACACTACCCGAGAACATCGGGCGGGCCGCCCTTAACGTTCTCCTATTTGGTCTTGCTCCGGATGGGGTTTACCATGCCTTTCCTGTCGCCAGGAAAGCGGTGAGCTCTTACCTCGCCTTTTCACCCTTACCTGGCGTATACGCCAAGCGGTATATTTTCTGTGGCACTTTCCTTAGGGTCGCCCCCAGTCGCCGTTAGCGACCATCCTGCCCTGTGGAGCTCGGACTTTCCTCCAGCAGATAAATTCTGCCAGCGATCATCTGATCTTCTCCGGCCTTTTTTAAGTTTACACTTGATTTATCTTTCTTTCAAGACATGTTTATAATACCAATTTAATCTTGACAAATAAATACTACTATGATTTAAAAACTATTTCATCACTTTTAGAGGATAAACCATGAAAAAGACATTAACTAACAAAACAAATACCAAAAGAAAGAAGACGCACGGTTTTCTCGTTCGTATGGCCTCAAAATCCGGAAGGCAAGTTTTAAGTCGCAGAAGAGCTAAAGGAAGAAAACGTTTAGCCGTATAAAAAATTCAGGGCCTTGGTACCTTAATGATTGCCGTCGGTATGCATGAAAGAACAATCTTACCGGAAATTGGAAAGGATTACTAATCATAGCAGATATAGAACTATTTACCAAGAGGGGGTGTGGAGAAGTTCTCAACACTTTACAGCCATAACATGCAGTAATTCTCATGGGGTTAGAAGGCTGGGACTTACCGTAACCAAAAAAGCGGGAAACGCCGTAAGAAGAAACAGAATCAAACGATTGATCAAAGAATATTTTCGCCTCAATAAAAGTTTGTTTCCCGCCGGATACGATGTCGTCATCATGGTTAGAAGAAATATGCCCCCCCTAACTTATCCCGAAGCATGCA
>JQOA01000221.1:1652-17116 GCA_000753945.1 Smithella sp. D17
TGCAAAGAATTGACTGAACTATTCACACAGAAAACTAATATATAATTTATGCTCAAGACAATTTCGTTAAAATTTCTTATTACCATAATTCGTTTATACCAAATCTGCGTATCACCTTTCTTTTTTGCTCCATGTTGCCGATTCTATCCGTCATGTTCCGAATATACCATCTCGGCAATTAAACTGCATGGACCGGCAAAAGGAACGTACATGGGCATAAAAAGAATTCTTCGTTGCCACCCCCTGCACCCCGGCGGTTATGATCCCGCCAAGTAAAATGAAACTGGAGGTTTTAAATGGATAAAAGGACAATTATGGCCATAGTCCTGTCACTTGCCGTACTTTTGATATATCAGTTATTTTTTATCAAACCACCGGTACAAAAACAGGCAACTCCGGCTCAAGAATCAAAACAAATCAGCAAAGATACGGATGCAAAAACACCGGCGACACCGGCATCGGCGGTAGCGTCAAAATCCGCAATTAAACAGACTGCCGCTAAAAAAGAAGCTGCGCCAAGAGATATCAAGGTAGAAACTGAAAATTACACGGCGATCTTTTCCACCAGGGGCGCGGCCGTTAAATCGTTTCAGCTCAAAGGATATAAGAAAGAATGTACAAAATGTACTGGTGATATTTATCCTGCAATTAAGAATTCCATAACCGGCACGAAGCAACCGGCCAAGGCAAAAAGCAACGAACCGATAGAGCTTATAACAGTTAATGAATCAATGCCCTATCCGCTGGCAATCACCTTTCCCGATTCGGCTCCTGAAATTGCCGCTGATTCCGTATATGATGTTGATTTAACCAGCCTGGATATGAAAAAATCCAAAGAAAAAAATCGTCTGGTTTTTTACCGTACTTTTAATGGACTGAAAATAGAAAAGATTTTTACTTTTAATCCGGATAATTATTCAATCGCACTGGACGTAAAAATATCCAACCTGACTAATTCGCCGGTAACCGAAACACCTCATTTAAACTGGTATGAGTATGCGGACCCAAAACAAGAAAAAGACCGCTATAGTAATGAAGGACCTGTCGCCTATGTCTCCAAGTCCATCAAGCGTAAGAAAGTTTCGGATATCTCAACAGACACAAGTCTTGGCCCTGATGTTTCCTGGGGTGGATTTGAGAATAAATATTTTATGGCGGCAGTTATACCGCAAGATCCGTCACTGACCAGTATCAATATTTCCAAAGACAAAAATAACATGGTCTCTGTAGAAATTAAAGGAACCAAGAGTGTTATCCCGCCGAACCAGTCGGATTCTTTGAAATACTCCTTGTTTATTGGTCCCAAGGATTACACTCTTCTCAAGAAACAGGGCATATCCTTAGAAGAAGCTATTGAGTTTGATTCATTCATACCGGGACTAAAATGGCTTTCCATTGGCTTACTGATTTTCATCAAATTTTTGTATCAGTATGTCAGCAATTACGGTGTTGCCATTATCATACTGACAATTCTGATCAAACTTATCTTCTGGCCGCTGGGTAACATAAGTTACAAATCTATGAAGGAAATGCAAAAACTTCAGCCAAAACTGGTTGAGTTAAAAGAGAAATATAAAAATGATCAGGCTAAACTCGGCCAGGAGACCATGGCTCTATATAAGGCGCATAAGGTCAACCCCCTTAGCGGCTGCCTGCCAATGTTAATTCAGATTCCGGTGTTTATCGGCCTGTACAATACACTCCTTTATGCCATTGAACTGCGCCACTCACCATTGTTCTGGTGGATTCAGGATTTATCGGCCAAAGATCCTTATTACATTACACCGATTATCATGGGCGCAACGCAATTTATTCAACAGAAAATGACCCCCACTACGGGTGATCCCATGATGGCAAAAATGATGCTGATTATGCCTATTGTGTTTACCTTTATATTTTTAAATTTTCCGTCAGGATTGGTTATTTACTGGTTATTAAATAATGTTTTAAGCATCGGACAGCAAATTTATATTAATAAAAAATTCGCTGATTGATATATTGATAAGAGGTTTGAAGATGGATTCCAAAACGTTAGAAATAGAAGAAAAATCAATTGATGAGGCTATAGAAAAAGCCTGTCGCGAATTTGGCGTACCGCGGGAAAAATTAAATATTGAAATTATTTCAGAAGAAAGCGGAGGCTTCCTGGGTATGTTTTCCAAAAAAGCCAGGATAAGAGCTTCGCTGCTTTCTCTGAATATCGATTTTTCTTTCACGGATCATCCGGAAGTCAAAAATGAGTTTAAAATAGAACCTCGGGTGAAACCTGAAAAAGAGGTTATAACTGAAAAAGAAGTTATACCTGAAAAAAAGATTATGACGGACAAACCGAAAGAGCAGGCAGAGCCTGCCGTCATTTATGATTCTACTGCCAGCGCTATACTCGCATCAAAAGCAAAGGATTTACTGGAAGGCATTTTGCAGAGGATACCATTGGAATGCCAGGTAACTGTTAATGAAACGGCGGAAAAAATAATTCTCAACATTGAAGGTGATAACAGCGGATTGCTCATAGGCAAACGCGGCCAGAATATTGATGCTCTTCAATATATATTGAACAAAGCCATCAATAAACTTCATACTGACCATAAAATGATCATGATCGATTCCGGAGAATACCGGAAGAGAAGAGAGGAATTTCTGCTTGGTTTGGCGGAAAGAATCAGGGAAAAAGTAAAAAAAACCATGAAGCCTGTATCGATCGGCCATATGAATGCTCATGACCGGCGCCTCATCCACATGGTACTGCAAGAAGATGATTCGCTGATTACACAAAGCCGCGGCGAGGGCAAATTTAGAAAAATTGTTATTCTTCCTGCAAGAACAGGCAATACCAGGCACGTCAGAGAAAAAAAATCACGGGTATGAACCCTAAGCAAGCTTTGGAAAAAGATTCCGCGGTAAGCTACGGAATATTATACCCGGTTTATACGGGATAATTTGACGATCACAACATAAAGGGGAAGTGTTCTACTGTGCTCCTCCAGGATACCATAGCCGCCCTTGCGACTCCTTTCGGTTTGTCCGGAATTGGAATAATCAGGATCAGCGGACCCGAAGCTCTCGAAATCGCCCGTCTCATCTTTCAGCCCTCCAATGGAAGCTGTCCGTGGAAATCCCATCATTTATACCACGGCGATATAGTCTCTGCCGATGGCAAAACTATTCTCGACGAAGGCTTAATCTCTTACATGCGCAAGCCCCACTCCTTCACGGGAGAGGATGTTATAGAAATAAACTGCCACGGCAATCCAATCATTATCCAGTCCATTCTCTCACAACTACAGGAACGGGGATGCCGCCTGGCTCGCCACGGAGAGTTCTCCCAGCGCGCCTTCTTCAACAATCGCCTTGATTTATCACAGGCGGAAGCGCTCTCGGCAATGATTTGCGCCAAATCGGCAAAAGCTTATGCCATGGGACTTTCCCAGTTAAAAGGATCGCTTTCCAAAGAAATAGAAGACCTGCGCCTTCTTTTGATTGACGCGCTGGCTTTGCTGGAAGCGGCCATCGATTTTACCGAAGATACATCCGGAGAAAAAATCACGGGAACACCTCCGCAAATTAATCAGGCATTAGAAAGGATGCAATTGCTTCTTTCGTCATACAGTTCGGCAAGAGCGTACGCCGAAGGTGTTAACGTTATAATCACCGGCAAACCAAATGTCGGAAAATCAAGCCTGCTCAATTCCCTGACCGGCAGGAAAAAAGCTATTGTTACCGATATTCCGGGAACAACACGCGACTTGATCACGGATACAATCAACATCAACGGCGTTCCGGTTCATTTAATTGATACCGCAGGAATAAGAGAGCCGCAAAACGCGATAGAAAAAGAAGGAATATCTCTTGTCTGGGAAAGTTTAGCTAACGCTGACGTTGTCATTGTAATGCTGGATATAAGCAAACCGCTGACAGACGAAGATAAAATTATTATTGATAAAAACACATCGGGAAATATTATCGTCGCAATTAATAAGATTGATTTGCCGCGGAAATGGGAAGAAAATATTATTAAAGAACTATTTTCGCAGGAAACAAAAATTCTGAAAATCTCAGCAAAGTTAGGCAATGGATTGGAAGAATTGAGAAACACAATTACGGATTTATCTGTCAGCAGCGAAGATGTAAATGCCGGCAGTGTGATGATTACCAACCTGCGTCATAAACAGGCAATAGAAAAAGCCTTCAAAAACATTCAAAACGCGAAGGAAAGCATCGCCAATGGCATGTCTGCTGAATTCGCCGCTTTCGACTTGCGTGAAGCTCTGGATAGTCTGGATGAAATAACCGGAAAAAAAATAAATGATGAAATACTGGACAAAATTTTTTCCAGCTTCTGCATCGGCAAATGATACTATTAAAAGTTATAAAGTGATCAGTCAGAAAAACGACACGGATAGTCAACTTACCGGATAATCGCTAAAAACAACAAGGACAAAAGAGTGATTTAAAAGTTTTAAATTTTTCACCTTCTTCTATTGTTCTGGAGTATCAAATTTAGAGTGACTCTTGAACAAAGGTTGGTGGCTAGTGTTGGAAGTGTTTATTGCTCACCATTCACCAGCCACCTTCCGTTAGCTACTTGTTAAGTGCCACAACATCGTGGACAAAAAAAGGTGCCATAACATCGTAGAATTTGTTCTTTGAAAATCGAATAGTCACTATGTCATTCTCATGAACACAAAAACTCATTTGGGAGGTGTTCATGAAGGATGAAATTCAGCAAGAGCGAATCAGGGCAGTGCAACGTTTTCTTAACAACGAAAAGCCGGAATCAATCTGCGCTTCACTCGGTCGTTCGAAAGCGTGGCTGTACAAGTGGGTTGAGCGCCACATTGTGGATGACAACTCTTGGAGCGAGAGTCAGTCAAAGCGACCTCTCAGCGTTACCTCTCGTACACCGAAGGAGATCGAAGAGATCGTTAAGATGGTGCGTCTCAATCTTTACAATCGTGATCTGTTCTGCGGCGCCCAGGCCATTCTCTGGGAGATAGAAGAACTTGAGATCAGGCCGTTACCCTCACTTCGCACCATCAACCGCATTCTCAGCCGAAATGACCTGACTCACCGTCGCACCGGCAGATATGAGGCCAAAGGAACGCCATACCCGAAGCTTCCATCATTGTTTCCCAACCAGACTCACCAGGCAGACTTTGTCGGTCCTTGTTACCTGAAAGGGCCGGTGCGTTTCTACGGTCTCAATGCAGTAGATATAGCAACTGCCCGTTGTGGTCTGTATACCGCTCCTTCCAAATCCGGACAAAGCATCCTGTCTGGTTTTTGGGATATATGGAAGCGATTGGGAATGCCGGTCAACATCCAGGTGGACAACGCAATGTCCTTCTTTGGAAGTCCGACACACCCCAGAGGTATGGGGCCTCTCATTAGACTCTGCCTTCATTATGGCGTGGAACCCTGGTTCATTCCCATGTCCGAGCCATGGCGTAACGGCGTGATAGAAAAGTTCAACGACCATTACCAGCAGAAGTTTCTTGGAAAGGTTATCATGACGACGCAAGACGACCTGACAACCGGAGCGCTTGAATTTGAGCAACGGCACAACAGCAGCTATCGCTACAGCAAGCTGGGCGGCAAAACACCACTGAAAGCGCTTGCTGCTGTTAAGATAAAGTTGAGATTCCCTAAGCAGGAAGAAGCACCGCACCATCGGTTGAAGAAACCGGAAATTGGACGCTATCACATCGTACGCCTCATCCGAAGTAACATGAAACTCGATATTTTCGGCGAACTTTTTCCTGTTGCGCCTGAATTGGCCCATGAATATGTAGTGGCTACGATCGATGTCAAAGAGCAAAAAATAAAACTTTTCTGGGACAAAACCCAGGTTGATGAGTTCAATTACAAGTTACGTTAAACACATGAGTGTCCACGATGTCCTGGCACGAAAATCAGTCCACGATGTTGTGGCACTCATCAGCTACTATTTGCCCGCGACCATTTTCCTTAATGAAGGAACCATAGATTGTGCGTTTTCCCTGCTGGTGGATATTACCTTAAAATACGGGATATACCATCCGGCGTTTACAAAATTGGAATAAGTGCAATCAACCCAGCCCGGGTATTTCTCAGAGGCCATTAATTTCCAACTTCCACCGTAATAGTCCATATCTCCATCGGTCCGTTTCCATTTTACCGAAAAATTCTTTTCATCAATAGCTCGCTTCACATTAAATACTTTTGTTCCAAGCGCAGTTTCAAGCGTATAATTCCATAAAATGGTATTTGCATCGATGTCCTTTACTTTAACCACTTTTTTTACAGCGGGAAAAAGTTTTCCCAGATGCTCGATTCCACCTATCCATTTCCAAACATCTTCAGGCTTGCCCTTCACGAAAAAATTAACTGTAAGCCCTTTGATACCGTCATCGTTTTTAATTTCTTTCATGTCCAGAGTCTGAGGAGGCTCGGCGCCAAAGGCAGGCATAAAATTACCAAAACAAAATATTGATAAAGCCATACTAAAAAACAATACTGTGAATATTCTTCTCGCTGTACCCATAAAAACCTCCTTTTTCTTTGCTTAAGGATTTCAAATAATTATTCTGAACTATTTAACTCCCGCTGTAATAAAAATTTCTCATAAGGATAACTAAAAATCAAGCAATTATTTAAATTGTAAAAGCACTTATCCGGATTAACCAAAGCGATTTTAATAGCTTATACTGGTATTATTTTATCTCCAAGCCTTCAACAAACGCCAGGACATTTTTGCCTAAAACACTGTGGTTATAGCCGCCTTCCAGGATACCAAAACAACCGCCGTTGTTGCGTTTTGCCGTTTCTCTTACCAGATTTCCCATATATTTATAGTCTTCGGTTTTTAACAGACCACCCCAATCGGCCTCATGATTATCAAAACCGGCAGATACGGCAACCAGATCGGCATCAGTCTCAGCAAGAGCATCTTGAACATTTTTTAAATATTCATTGCGATTGGATGAGGCGGGATTATAGATTGTCACATATCCCTTATTCCCGAGAATATTGACGTTGCCGTCCCCGAAATGCAGATCGAAATCCAAAATAAAAGCTTTTTTGACTTTACCTTCCCTTCTTAGTTTCTCCAGCGCTATCGCCATATTGTTAAAATAGCAAAAACCCCAGGCGCTCCCAGCCGAAGCATGATGCCCGGGAGGACGAATGAGCGCAAAACAGGGTTCTGTCAAACCAATTTGCGCCGCTTTAATTGCGCCTCCTGCCGCAAGTGCGGCAATATCATAGACACCTTCCCGTTCGACCGACCTGACGTGATCGGGAGTATGTACTTTGAGAATATCTTCTTTTGCTGCCGCAGACGGTTCAACAAAAGTTACCTTACCGCGCAGGGCCATTTCCACAGCTTGAATTCTTCCGGAAGCGGAAGCAGGATCGGAAGAGTACACTTCGTTATAATCTTCGTGATAAACAACCTTCATACAATCCTCCTTTTATTTTTTCTCCAAAACGAAAGAAAAACTGCTTTCGATCCAGGGCTCCTTTTGTCTATCAAAAACTTTCTCTACAAACCGGACACGCCTGTTTTTTCCGATAAGTAAAATCGTGGAAGAACGGGTCCCGTAATCAGGACTTTTAATAAACATGGAAGATAATATCCGCTCCCATTCCAGACCAACACCTGTCGAGGGTAGCTTGCTGTCAGGTGGAATGTGGCGATCAGCCAGCACAGCAAATAATGCTGCTTCTAATTGAGTTCCTTTTTGATCCAGAGTAGATTTCAAGAGACGTTTTCCCCGGGATACTTTTGGCCAGGGTGTATCAAGGTTATGGTTGCTTAAACCATAGATCCCGGGTTTCAGCTTTTGTTTTTCTCCGTGATTGGACAAAACGAAAAAATCGTTATCATCACCAATAAGCAAATTAAAACCGTTGTACTTATCCGCCTGCGAGGAAACTTCTTCCAGATACCCACCGGCGCTTTGTTTACCAATAAGGTAGCGGCTGACCAGTTTGCCGCGCGACGGAGCATTGCTTTTAAAAGCGGACGGATCCCGATAATTAGTAACGGCAGCTAACTTTCCTTCTTTGGTAACACCCAACCAGGTACCGCCCTCTTTTAAGTCTCGTCCGGCAAGCATATTCTGTTGATCTTCCCAAAAGTCCGCGGGAAGCGACGACCGTTCATAAAACTCATCGCGGTTAGCCGCAAGAATTAACCGGTATGATGGATGAACTTTATAAGCAAATAATATAAGACACATTTACATTCCTTATTCCTTGTTCCCCTATTTTCCAAAGGAGGGTTAGGGTGGATTTTTTAAAAATAAAATCCCCCTAAATCCCCCTTTAGGAAAGGGGGACATCAAAAACAATGAAGTACTCCGCCGCAAGTAGCGGGGCATCTTCTTGGGTTATAATTTATTCTTCGTCGCATGCAACGGGAATATAACACATAGAGATTAAAACTGACCTCTAACCTCTGATCAATGATTTTAGTTTTTCCATGATCTTTGTCATTGTATCCCCTGCCGGAGCGTTTATAAAAACATCGGCGATATCATCATGCCCCGTGCTTCCCATATTAATGATAACAATTTTCGCACCGGATTGTTTGGCGTAGATAGGCATATATGCGGCCGGATAGACAACCAGTGAAGACCCTATCACCATTAATAAGTCACATTGCTCTGATTCTCTCTCGGCTATCCTTAACGTATCCTGCGGAAGCATTTCGCCAAAGAAGACGACGCCCGGCTTCAGAATACCCTTGCATTTTTCACATACCGGAAAATGATCGGGTGATGGATGCTTTTGTCTCATCAGTTCCAAATCATAACGTTCACCGCAATCGAGACATACCAGCCATTCCATATTGCCGTGCAGTTCGTGAACTTTTTTCGGATTATTTCCCGCCTTCTGGTGCAGATTATCAATATTCTGCGTAATGATGGAACTTAGTTTGTTCATTTTTTCCAGTTCGGCTATCGCTTTATGAGCCTGATTGGGTTGAGCATTAGTCATCAATCCACCTTCCACAAGGTAGTACCAGACTTTTGTGCGTGTTTCACCGGATCTTAAAAACTTATCAATCGTAAAATCTTCGGGATCAACTTTAGTCCAGAGGCCGTCCGGGCCGCGGAAATCCGGTATGCCTGATTCCGTACTAATGCCCGCACCGGTAAAAACTACCAACTTTTTCGATGCCGCAATCATTTGAGCGACTTTATTTATCTTTGCTTCCATATAATTTTTCTGCCGTTTTTTTGATTGCTTTTTTAGATTCAGTTTTATTGCCGGATTTAATTTTTGATCGGATATCTTTCAGCGCTTTTTCGTAGATATCCAGCATTTTACCGGTTTGCGGATTTCCCGTTATTATATCAAGGTACAGTTCAGGACTTTCCACAAAAACTTTTCTGATGATGTCCAGCTTGGTCCGGAAAATAGGTGTGGAAAATTTGTTTATATCCGCAAGGGTAACATTCGTTCGGGCAAGTGCCATTCCCAGAGTAATGGTGTTAAAATGATTGAGCGCTTGAATAACAGCCATCATTTTATCGTGTTTTTCGGGAGTTGCTTCCCATACAGCCAGTTTATTTTTTTTAAATACAGCTTTGAGCCAGTTCAACCACTTTTTCCCGCGTGCCGGACACAAAATAACATTCTGACCGGAGGAATCTTTCACTTGATGTCCGAAAAGAGGATGACAACCGATAACCTCCGCCTGAGAATTAGCCAGCATCATTTTAACCGGTTCTTTTTTCAGCGAAGTTAGATCCATCAGAAGCATATCTTTGTTTAACATCGGGCCGACTTTTCTGATTATATCGGCAGTGGCGGAAATAGGCACGGCCACTACAATCACCTCACAAAGTTTGGCCAAATCGCTTATACCCAGTTTAGTTTTTCTACCGCAAACATGGACGGTGTAACCTTCTTTTTTGAGCAAGCCGGCAAACCATTTTCCCATGCCGTTGGTGCCGCCGATTATCCCCACTTTAATATTTTTCATTCGCTTATCGCTTTCTGCCTTAGTAAATGATCCGCCAGAACAATGTTCACCATCGCTTCACAAACCGGCACAATCCTGGGCAAAACGCAAATATCATGTCTTCCCTGAATTTCGATTATTCTCTCTTTTCCTCTGCAATCTATAGTGTGTTGCGGCTTCGCTATTGAAGGAATCGGTTTACAATAAGCCCTCAGCACAATTTTTTCGCCATTTGTTATGCCCGCGAGTATACCTCCCGCATGATTTGTTTTAAATCCTTTTTTATCCATCTGATCATTCACCTCAGAACCAATCTTGCCGGCGACTTCCATGCCATCGCCAATTTCCACCGCTTTCACCGAACCGATGCTCATCAGAGCTTTGGCCAAATCTGCGTCCATCTTATCAAAAACCGGTTCACCAAGGCCTGCGGGACAGCCACTGGCGACAATTTCCACTACTCCGCCCAGCGAATCCCCTTTTTTACGGACTACCGCAATCTTTTTTTCCATTGCCGCTGTAGCCTGTGCATCCGGGCAGAAAAGAGAATTTTCCAGCACAGATTTTCTTAAATTTTTATCTGACGGCATTCTATTGCGATCAATTACAATTGAACCAATAGCATGTGTGTAGGCAATAACATCAATCCCTGACCTGGCGATTATCTTCGCGGCAATTGCTCCCGCAGCGACGCGGGCAGCCGTTTCTCTGCCGGAGGCGCGTCCTCCACCCTTCCAGTCTCGTATTCCATATTTCTGCAAATAGGTAAAGTCTCCCTGACCCGGACGGAACACATCTTTTAATTCATCGTAAGAAGACGATTTTGCGTCAACGTTTCTAATGATTAACGAAACAGGGGTGCCTGTTGTTTTGCCCTCGAAAACACCGGAGAGAATTTCAACCTTGTCACCCTCTTTCCTTGTCGTGGAGGAAACCGAGTTGGAAGGCTTTCTTCTATCCAGTGCCTGCTGAATATCGGATTCATTCAAAGACAAGCCCGCCGGACAGCCATCCACAACCGCTCCCAGGGCCGGCCCATGCGATTCTCCCCAGGTGGTTACGCGAAAAATACTGCCTATAGTATTACCAGACATAAATCAATCCTTTATATCACCTGAATCTTGATGCCTTTGTAAAACGTTCTCCAACCTATCATTATGTGCGTGTCCCCGCCAGCGGGGAATTAAGGGGGTGGAATAGAAACGTATTACTGGTTTTTAAACCCGTTAAAGCGCAGCTAAAGCTACGCACTACATGCTTATCTTCATCCACCTCCGTCACTTCGTGACACCTCCGCCAGCGGAGGATATGAAATGACGCTTTTTCCCATTGTAACGCAGTCTCATCGCGGAAATGACAAAAAGGTTTTATTTTTTACATTTATTAATCCTATCTAAATTTCCCGATTTACGCAAATACTGATAAATTTCTTCGGCAACTTGTACAGCTTTTTTGCCTCTTGTATCCACAATATAATCAGCGGCGCCTTCATATAAAGGAAGCCTTTGCTTCATGACCTCGGCAGTTTCCTCAGCAATATTCCCCGTTGTAAACTGCGGTCTTATGGCCGTGCTCTGCGCATCTTTGTTGAGCCGGTCGATAATATCCTGCACAGGAGCATTAAGCCAGATTATTACACCTGTCTGCTTTAAAAGATTTACATTCTCCCGGTCCAGAACTACTCCACCACCCGTAGCAATAATAGCCGATTTTTTTTTCGTCAGAGTTTTAATCGTCTCTTTTTCTTTGATACGAAAATAATCCCAGCCGTGGAGCGCAACAATGTCTCTAATCGGCATCGCCATTTTCTTTTCCACCAGTAAATCGGTATCACAAAAAGCAATCTTCAGCTTAGTGGAAAGAATTTTGCCTACTGTGGATTTTCCTGTTGCCCGATAACCGATTAAGACAACATTCATATTTTTCTCAATTCCTCCCAGAAAGTGGGAAACGATTTATCAACACATTTTTTATCGCTGATTTCGATGCCGCCGGCGACAAGACCGGCAATGGCAAAGCTCATGGCCATACGATGGTCGTTATAGGTTTCAATTTTTGCCGGTCGCATTTTTCCGCCCTGAATCACAAGTCCATCCGGCATTTCCCTTGCTTCAATACCTGTACGGTTCAATTCGGCAACCAGAGCTGCCAGACGGTTGCTTTCTTTTATTCTCAAATGCGCTACATTGCTGATAACCGTTCGGCCTTTACGGAAGGCGGCCAGCACGGCCAAAGTAGGCACCATATCCGGCATATCGTTCAGGTCGAAAGTAAAATCACCTTCCGCCAGATGATTGCCGGATACTTCTACCCAACTTTCTTCTGATTTTACCTTGCAGCCCAGTTCTTCCAAAACACTTAGCAAGTGCATATCTCCCTGCTTGCTTTGCCGGTTGATCCCCGTAACTCTGATTGTTTTTCTTAAAAGCATCGCCGTCAGAAAAAAATAGGAAGCGCTGGAAGCATCTCCTTCCACAATATATTTGCGTCCCTGATAAATTTCGCCGGCCGTGACATTATATTCATACTTTCCTGTCCGGGTAATCTCAGCGCCGAAATCTTTCATCACGGCAATAGTCAGATCTATGTAAGGAGTGGAAACAACGCCTCCCTGCAAAGTTAACTCCATGCCTTTTTTCGTGTAGGGCGCGCAAAGAAGCAGCGCCGAGACGTATTGTGAGCTTTCAATATCCTGAAGGATTATCTTTCCTCCATTCAGGCCGTTGGCATTTATTTGAACCGGCGGGCAATTTTTATGGGTAAGTATATCAACACCCATTTCTTTTAACGCATCCGCCAAGGCGCCTACCGGCCTTTCACAAAGCCGCTTTTCACCGGTCAGAACGTATTTGCCGCTGCCCAGACAGACCAGTGCCGTAAGAAATCGCAACGCGGTGCCGTTATTTCCCAAAAATAATTCTTTACCTGTGTTTATTATTTTACCCGCTGTACCGGAAATATTAAAACCGTCCTCCCTGGACACAATTTGCGCACCCAATGTCCGCAATCCTTCAATCAGATATGTTGTGTCCCGGGAAACAAGAGCATTGCTGATGAAAGAATTATTCTGCGCCAAAGCGGCAGCCACCAGCGCCCGCTGGGTCAGGCTTTTGGAGCCTGGAACATGAACGGTTGCAGATACTTCTTCAAAACGAACATCGTTATTCTTCAATTTGATTCAACCTCTCCGATATTATTTTTTTCATCAATGCTCGCGGCGGTTCTTTGCCCGTCCATAGTCTTAATTGCCCGGCTCCCTGGTTTACAAACATGTCCAAACCGGAAATAATACCACACCCTTGCTTTTGCGCATCCTTAAGTAATTTTGTCTTTATCGGATTGTAGATAACATCCACTACATATTTATAATTACCCGGAATGGCGGCTTTCACCGGCGATTTATCCTTAGGATACATGCCTACAGGGGTTGTGTTGATCAGGCAGTCAGCTTTGATTTTGCCTATTTCAGCAAGGGAATAAAACGGGCAGTTCAATTTACGGGAAAGAATTTCGCCCTTCTTCAACGTGCGATTAACAATCATCGGGAATCCGCCTTCCTTTATTATTCCATAAGCTGCCGCCCGCGCTGTTCCGCCCGCACCAATAATCACAAAAGTCTTATTTTTAATCGGCAGCGCTTCCCGGATTGTAACAACAAGTCCCAACCAGTCGGTATTGTAACCGGTCAGGCGACCGTGATGATTGATAATTGTGTTCACAGCTCCGATTTTCAGCGCGTCATCGTCAACATCATCCAGGTATTCCATAACCGCAACCTTAAACGGAATGGTGATGCTGGCGCCGCAGATATTCATTGCCCTCATACCCTGTATCGCGCCCCTTAAATCATGAACGCAAAAAGCGCTGTAGGTTCCTTCAACATTCATTTGTTTTAATGCAGCATTATGCATGATCGGCGAGAGACTTTGCCCCACCGGATTGCCCAGCAGAATATAATTCTGAGGTTGAGGTCTTTGCATAGATAAAACAGGCGCCTCAGGCACAGTTCGACTACTTTTTAATAACTCATTAATTCGTTTCATCTCGCCAACGGTAAACTGTCCCGGGGCGGAATGCCCTCCCTTTTCCACCGCTGCGAAACTCAAATAACTGCCCATCAAGGGCGCGGCAATTCTGCTGATGTCGCCTTTATCTCCCATGCACAAAGAAATTATTTTTTGAGAACGCTCTTTTGCGTAAGAAATTAAACTCAGCGTTATCAGATTATCTTCAATAGTTCTCGCAGTCGTGACCATTTTCACAATGGCCGGTTTAAACTTCGCGCATTGATGAAATATCTTTTTTAATTCTGTCAGCACAGGGGTCTCTTTAAGATTATGGTAAGAAATAATGATTTTTGTTTTTCCCCCGTGTTTTGCGCAAAAAGCCTGAAGTTCTTTAATCGCCGCTTGTCCTTCCGCTAGTTCAATATCCACAAAATCAGCACCCAGACCGATTGCTTCTTTGAGCAGTGCTATTTTTTCTTCTGAATTCCTCGCCGTACTTTTAGCAAGCACTGTTCTTCCGGCAGGAGCGGCTTCTTCTTTTTTCCTGCAAGTAACAATTATTTTAATCGAATCGGAATCGCTGCGGGCGGCAGAAATAAATTCCTCAAGCCTTCCGCCATTGATCAAATCCATTCTCAGTTCGATAAAATCGGCAAACTGACAACTTCTTTCAATACTATGCAAAGCTTCTTTTTTTGTTCTGGCTGTAATGGGAACACAAATCATAATATGCCTTCCATTTTTGGATAAGATCCCAATATCTTGAGAAACGTTGTTTTCCCCTTCAATTCTTCCAGGCAGCTGTTCACCTGCTTATCTGTTATGTGACCGATAATGTCCACGAAGAAGCTGTATTCCCACAATTTCTCTTTTACAGGGTGCGATTCTATTTTTGCCAGATTAATTTTTCGCCGGGCAAAAGAAGACAGTGCCCGATGAAGAGAACCCGGTGAATGCGGTGTAGCAAAAATCAAAGAGGTCTTATCATTGCCTGTAGCAGTATTTTCTCCTCTACCTATAACCAAAAATCGTGTCGTGTTGGAAGAATTATCTTCAATGCCTTCAGCAAGTATATTCAATCTGTAAATATGGGCGGNNCGATGGCCGCTTCATTCTTTTTCCCCCGCACCATCTGAACCGCTGCGGTTGTACTTTCTGTTTCACCCAGTATACAATTGGGCAAATTGGTTTTCAGCCATATCTGACATTGTGCTAATGGCTGAGGATGAGAATAAATTTTTTTGATGTCTTTCATACTTTCGGCCGAAGAAATAAGACACTGGCTGATCCGTAAAAAAATTTCCGCTCTGATTTTCAGTGATGTTGTAATCAGATGGTCAAGCGTAATATTCACCGATCCTTCCAGAGAATTTTCCACCGGAACAACACCCCAATCTACAGAACCTTTTTCGACTTCATCGAATACACGATCAATTCTAGGTTGGGGGAAATACTGGCTGGACTCACCAAAATTTAAACGCGCCGCCTGATGTGTAAAAGAAGCT
>JQOA01000222.1 GCA_000753945.1 Smithella sp. D17
AGTGCCTCCGCTATTTCCGTCGAGATCAGGAAGTCTGAACCTAAAGGTCATCTGCGACGGGAATGACAAATTTGATGCCGATTCCCATTTAGGCCAGTATCTTTTTCACGACGTCCGCGATTTGGCGGCAGTGGATTTCAGTTTCTTTTTTGGTGGGGCCTTCGACCATGACCCGGCACATATTCTGGGTGCCGGAGTAGCGTACCAGTACCCGTCCTTTGTCACCTAACGCCTTTTCCGCTTTTTTGATTGCGGACATTATTGGGAGTACTGTTTCTATTTCCGGTTTTCTTTTGACGTCAATGTTGATGAGCATTTGCGGGAAAACCTTCATGATGCGGGCAAGTTCCGACAGAGGTTGCCCCGCCTTTTTTATTGCGGCCAGAACCTGTAGAGCGGTAATCAGGCCGTCGCCGGTGGTGTGATGGTCAAGGAAAATTAAATGACCGGAATCTTCCCCGCCGATAATCGCACCGTGCGAGATCATTTCTTCCAGAACAAAGCGATCACCCACATTGGCAAACACTGAATCGATACCGAATTTCTGAAAAGCGACCGTTAAACCCAGATTGCTCATTACGGTACGGACAACCAGATTGTTTTTTAGTCTGCCTTCTTTTTTCAGAATAGCAGAGCATATGGCAAGCATACGGTCACCGGTAATAATTTTGCCCTTATCATCAACGGCAATTACTCTGTCGCCGTCGCCGTCGAAGGCAAAACCAGCGTCAGCCTTTTGTTTCAGTATTGCCGCAGCAAGTGTTTCCGTGTGCTGTGAGCCGCAGTTTAAATTGATGTTTTTGCCGTCCGGTTGATCGAAAAGTGTTTTTACTTCGCAGCCGAGTTCAGTGAAAACTTCAGGGGCTACGCGATAGGTTGCGCCATTGGAACAATCAAGGACTATTTTCATGCCTTCAGGATTAAGTGTTTTAGGAAAAGTGGATTTCACAAAATCCACATAACGTCCAATAGCGTCATCCAACCGCAATAATTTACCCAATTCTTTCGGAGAAGGATTAAGCCGATGCATGTTGTTGGCAAAAATTAGTTCTTCGATTGTGTTTTCTTTTTCGTCGGAGAGTTTAAGTCCTTCGCCATTGAAAATTTTTATACCGTTGTCCTGCGAGGGATTATGGGAAGCGGAAATGACAATGCCCGCATCGGCGCGCATGTCCTGAGTTAAAAAAGCGATACCCGGTGTGGGAATTATGCCCACAGAGATGACGTTGACACCCATGGAACAAATACCAGATACGATTGCGCTTTCAAACATATCGCCGGAAAGCCTTGTGTCCCGGCCGATAATAATACGCGGTTTATGGCCTTTTTTCTTGGAAAGATAGGCTATGGCCCGTCCCACATTTGCGGCAACTTCAGTTGTCATGGGGTATTCGTTAGCAATTCCCCTAATGCCGTCGGTGCCGAATAATTTGCCCATAATTTCCCTCCCGATTTCCACTGCGCTTGTGTTTTATTACCGTATGGTAATTGTTTTTGCAACAGAGAAAACAATGGTCTTAATTGCTGATGGTGACGGGACGAAAAAAATAGACGTTATTATGAAGCAGTATGTAATGGCTATGGATTGTTGCCTTGTTGGCCGGCCGGTACTACCAAGTGAATATACCGTCTTGCAAGTATAAGGACGGGGGTGTTCCAATCGCGTCCCGATCCGTCGATTGCCTTCAGTTCCGCATTCACGATAGTAAGAAATTCATTGTTTTGAAAATTCAAGTAGTCGGAAAGACGGTTACGATAACTTTCCTGAAGCAACTTCAGGTCGCCCTCCACGCGGTAGCGATCCGTTTCCACCACAATTCGCTCATATCGCACTTCTACAGGAGGCATTGGATCACCTTTCCCCATAGGATTTTGAAGGCGTCTTCGATCAAGGCTACCGATTTGCCAGGATATTGCTTTTTCATGTTTAGATTATAATAAATTTGGTTTTGTGTGTCAATAGAATATCTGCTGTGCGAAAAATACTATTTGACAGAAATATCATTCACCGTTATTTTAGCAAAAAGAATGCAATAGGCACACATTTATGAAATATTTTGACTGGAATGACGAAAAAAATCAATCGCGCGGCGTATCATTTGAACAGGTTGAATTAGCCATTGCAACCGGTGATTTAATAGACCGTTTAACGCATCCGAATCCGGCAAAATATCCTAAGCAAAAAGTATTTTTAGTAAGGATTGCGGATTACATCTATTCAGTGCCTTATGTTGAGGATCATGAAAAAATATTTCTGAAAACAATCATACCCAACAGAAAAGCAACAAAGAAGTATCTGGGAGATAAGCAATGAAAAAAAATGTGTATTTAGATGACGACGAAAAAAAATTGGCGGAATCTCTGGGAAATGAAGAATGGGTCTCCGATCTGCCTAAAAAAGAAAAGCAGAAATACGAGGCCTCCGCGCGCTACAGACTGAACAAACAAATGCGGATCAATATCCGGATGACGGAAAGGGATTTAATGAAAATCCGGGCAAAAGCCATTGAAGAAGGCATTCCGTATCAGTCCCTCATTTCCATGTTGATTCATAAATATAATGAAGGGAAAATGTCGATTAGAAAGTAAAGAGGAACGTCGGAGCTCAGCAGCGGCTGCAAGACGTCCGCTGCATTAGCTGGTTAGCCTTTGCAAAAAATAAATCTGTCCCCTTTCAAAACAGTGACAAACGAGGAACTTCCGTCAAGCGTTTGCCATTCGCCTGACCGGATGGCGTGATGGAGCGGATTTCGTAACTTTTGACTTTAATGGGTATTTCTCAGGGTTTTCCAGATTATCTATTTCCAGATCAACATCCAAATCCGGCCAATACAAATGATAGCCGTGCAACAATTTTACAGTTTGGATAGCCTTTATCGTCTGTTCCTTGAAATAAGGGTAATCCTGATAGTTCAGAAAGTACTCCTGTCCATTTACAAATAGCCACAGTCCGAAGGGCGTAATATTTTCAACGTTGACTGAAATGCCTGCGCCACGCTTTGACGATTTCATTTTCATGCTCCTCTATGATTTTTTGTGCTTCGGCCAACTTTTTGGGATTAAGGCCAAAGGAAGTTGCCAAAGACACTATGGGTTCCAACCAGAATTTTGCTTCGCCTTTTTCACATGTAACATGAATGTGAATTCGTGATTCTTCATTGGATGGAAAGTAAAATCGATATCCTTTTTCTCTGAATATTGTTGGACTCATGATTTCAATATAAACTGATTCACTTTTTTAATCAATACCCACTTCATTCACCTTTAAAAATCAATGTAAATAAACTTTTGCTGCATAGTATTTTGTGATATCGGAGTCCTTGATATGATAATTTTAGAAAGAAAATTTTATCATCGTGACACGCTGCGGGTTGCCCGTGAGCTTTTAGGGAAAAAATTAGTTCGCCAAATTAATGGTTTCGAACTCTCCGGTGTGATTGTAGAAACGGAAGCCTATTGCGGCAGGGAAGACAGCGCTTGTCATGCTCATCGCGGCAAGACGCCGCGCAATGCGGTGATGTTCGGTGAACCCGGTCATGCTTACGTTTATTTTACTTACGGTATGCACTACATGCTCAACCTGGTGACTGAAGCCGCGGAAAATCCCTGCGCCGTGCTTATCCGCGCTGTTGTGCCGCTTGCCGGAATAGAAGAAATGGAAACCCGCCGAAAAAGGAAAGGTGCGGACTTAACCAATGGCCCGGCCAAGCTTTGCCAGGCTTTGTCAATTGACAAGTCTTTAAATGGCTGGGATTTGACCTGCGGTAAGGAATTATGGGTGGAAGACTACAAAAAGATTCCGGCTAAATCAATCATCACTACTCCTCGCATAGGAATAGATTATTCAAAGAAGAAAGACAGAGACGCTCTCTGGCGATTTCTGGTTAAAACCTGAAATATTCCAAATGTTCATTAACCCGGATTACGCAATAATGATTTTTCTAAACCTCTAAAGTTAATCTCCCTGTCATTTCGAGGAGTCCTGACATGTGTCGGGACAACGAGAAATCTTAAAAGATTCCTCACCCGCATGCGGGATTCGGAATGACATCCGGGGCAAAGATTTCTCCCTACGGTCGAAATGACATACTGTAAAGATATTTATGAAACACTACACTAGATTCAATAGTCTGAAAATTCTTTGATACTTTTATTTCTGATAAATTTCCGGGAATAATTTCCAACCGGCGAGAAAAAGAGAAGCGATAACCGGTCCCAGGATAAAACCGGAAAATCCCATAGCCGCTATTCCGCCGAGTGTAGAAAGAAATATTAAAAGAGAGTGCATCTGAGTGTCACGGCCCAGAAGAACCGGTCTTAGCAAATTATCCACACTGCTGATAACAATTAAACCGAAGATGAGAATAGCAATGCCCTGCCAGATATGTCCCAGCAATAACATGATAATACCCGCAGGCGCCCAGATTAATGAGCAACCGATAGCGGGGACAATGGAAAGAGCAAACATAAGGACACCCCAGACCAGTGCCCTTTCAATTCCGGTTATATAAAAAATCATTCCTCCTAAAAAACCCTGAATACCACCGATGATAAAAGTGAATTTTAAAGACGCTTTGGCTGTTGTCAAAAATTGATTAATAAAATGTTCCAGATGTTTATTATCTACGGGAATGTTTTCGGTAATGGTTTTCACCAGCCGTTCTCCATCGCGCAGAAAGAAAAACAGACTGTAAAGCATAACCGCGAACTGGACAACAACAAGAATTGTGTTTTGCGTGAACTCTGATATGTGACTAAAAACGTAACTGGTAAGAACTTTAAAAGCTTCCTGTGATTTATTAATCAGAAAAGTCTGATCCAGGTTCAAACTGGCAAATATCGGCTTTTTGCTCAAAGCTTTCAGCGCTTCGGAAAGAGTGCCTATCCAATTGCTGCTATAGGAATTAAAGGATTGATAGATATCAATTATTTCCATAATCAGCAGGTCGATGAGTAATCCAACAGGCAGAATTAAACAAAGAATAATACCCATCATCGTTATGCCGGCGCAAATATTTGGGTTTACAATCTTTTTATTAATAAATTTGTATAATGGAGCAAATACACTGGCGATCAGGACTGCCCAGAAAACAGCAAAGAAAAACGGTTTCAAAATGTAAGCTAATAAACCAGTAATAAAAGCCAGCAATATGAGGAAAATAATGTTTTGAAAATTTGCCTGCTGTTTATCTTTCATGTTTTATTCTCTTTAAAAAATACGATGATAATTGTAATAAAATATTCAAAAACAATATGTTACAAAATATTTTGCTAATAATATGCTACAGTAACTTTTAAGTCAATTTATAAATCTGAGCATCAGGCCATGATAAAATAAACAAACTTCCAGAATTTAATTGACATATTAGCAAGTATGGCTATGTTAAGCAAAAGGTGGATGGGAAAATGTCCCTAGATAAAGGAGGATATATAATGTTTACAGTTTCGGAAAAGGCGTTGGAAGTAATTAAGAATTTTATCAAAGAGAGAAACACGGATCTTGCAGTAAGGATTACAATGTCCATAGGTTGATCCGGTCCCGCTTTGGGTATGGCTCTGGATGAGCCTAATAATGGTGATGAAGTATTTGAGGAAAAAGGAACAAAATTTGTCGTTGAGAAAGATATTTTTAATCAGGCAAAGCCAATCAATGTTGATTTTATAAGTACGCCGCAGGGTGATGGCTTTAAAATAAATTCCAGTCTATCGCCTGCTGAAGGAAGCGGCTGCGGCTCATCTTGCAGTTGCTAGAAGTTCAGGGAGAGAATTTTCTCTCCCTTTTTTTAATATCATGATGGAAACAAACAAAAAAACAAAAAAAATTGATTCACTCGGAAATCTGTTCCGGCAGGGAAAATATCGTGAAGCGATTGTCCTTGGTGAAAAAATTCACAAAGCATATCCTGAAGAAGAATCTGCCTTATTGATGTTATCATGGGCCTATTATGACAGCGGTGACAAAGCGCAAGCCGTGAAATATTTGAATATACTATTGGAGCGGGAACTGCAGAGAAAGGTTTTTACAGGTTTTGCTTTTGATGAACTCGTACGCATCTATAAGCAGGATAAAAATTTTCACAAATTGGTGGAAATTTGCGAAAGGGCGGTGACTGCACAACCGGAAGATGCCGGACTTTTGGCTGAATTAGGCAATGCCTATCTCCAATCAGGCAAGGCTGAAAAGGCTTGTAAAATTTATGAAAAACTAATTACCATCGAAGACGATAACCCCGTGTTTTATTGCTATTGGGGCGAAGCTTTATTTGCTGCCGGGTTGATTCAGGAAAGTGAAAAGGCCTATATACAGGCCTGTAAAATTGACTTTGATCAGCAGGACCGTTATTACTTTAAAATTGCTGTTTTATTTCAGCAGTCGGAAAATCATCGGGAAGCCAAAAGATTATTAAACAAATGTGTTTCCGTAAATCCGGCTAACCCGCTATATTATTGTTCATTAGGAGATAGTCTTGTTGGTTTGGGGCAAATACCGCAAGCCTTGAAGTCTTATGAAATGGCAGTGCGGTACGATCATACAAGAGCTGGAGCTTACTATAATCGTTTAGGCCATGTGCTCATGAAGGCAAACCACTTTTTAGAAGCAGTTGAGGCTTTTAACTCGGCCATAGCCCAAGACGCTGCGCAGCCTTACTATTTAAGTTTGGCCGCAGCTTATAAAGGAATGGGGCTTGCCGATCAGTCTGATAAAATTCTTCGTGAAATAAGCAAAATCAGATAGGGTTAAATTTCTACGTATTTGTGGTAAAATTTCTTAAATACGTGGTAAAAATATTCATTTTCATCGATTTCTTTTTTAATAATCATACCTATCTGGCCAATGTCTTCTTTGTTGATAATCAAGTTGACGCTTTTATTATATGTATACATGTAATCCATAGTAGCAAAATTTGCGCTAACTAAAACAACAAAAATTTTCCGGCGAATAGCCATAGATAGACTTTCCAAATATTTAAGAATGTAATTAACTCCATCAGGGCCGGCATCAAAATTTTCATTAACTACAATAAGATTAAAAGTGTGAAAGTTTAAGCTTTTTAAAGCTTCTTTAACTTTTAACGACTCAATGACGTTAAAGTCAATTGATTTCAATGCGTCGGTGATCTTTTCCCTGATGACAGGATCGTTTTCGCAAACCAAGGCAGTTTGATTTCCTATATCCTGGTAACCAAAAGGCCGTCCGGAATAATCTATTTCTTCTTCTGATGCCGGTGTCAATTTTTCTTCAATCATGTTAATTCCCTAATCAACATTTTGTGTGGGCCATGGAAATAATTTTAAAATTATTTCCATGGGTCCATTTTAGTTTTACCATATGAGTTGTCAACTTCAAGCGCGCCGATACTGGTTGTTTTTTCACCGCGGGCATTTTTTATCGCGTCTATTCCACGATGTACATTAGCCCTGTTTGTAGCATAGGAGATAGCCGTACTTTCGGTAATCAAGCCTTTTTCAAAAAGATCTACAAGGCAATTTTCAAAAGAGATCATGCCGAAGGGTCTACCTTGTTCGATAATATCTATATACGTTTTTCCATCCGATTCGCCGTGCAGGATAATGTCTTTTACTCGCAGGCTGGTACTTATCGCTTCAAAGATGGCGATACGACCGCCTCCGATTTTGGGTAACAAACGCTGGCAAACGATCCAGCGAATAGAATCTGCCAAACGTACACGTACCTGGTTTTCTTCGTCTGTCGTAAACATTCCCAGAATACGATTGATTGTTTGACCGGCATCAACGGTGTGTAAGGTGCTCAAAACAAGATGGCCTGTCTCTGCGGCATTCAGGGCTATTTCCACTGATTCGCGATCGCGCATTTCACCGACGAGGATTACTTTGGGCGCCTGACGCAGAGCTGCGCGCAAGCCATTAGCGAAAGAATCAAAATCCTTGCCTAATTCGCGCTGGTTAATGGTTGCTTTCTTTTGATCGTGCGTGTATTCCACCGGATCTTCCAGAGTGATGATATGCACGGCTCTATTTTCGTTGATTTCATTAATGACGGCGGCAAGAGATGTAGTTTTACCGGTACCCGTTGCGCCTGTTACCAAAACAATCCCGTTTCTTTCGTTGGCAATTTTGTAATAGGCTTCGGGTAATTCCAGTTCGGCGCATGAAGGAATTTTTGATTCGAGCTTTCTTAAAACAATAGAGTACTGGCCAAGTTGCGAAAATATATTTACACGAAAACGGGCAACTCCGGGCAACTCATAAGACAGATCGCAGGAGCCTTCTCTAATGAGTGCTTCCATCAGCCGATGGTCCTGATTAATCAGGTTTAGAGCAAAAATTTCTGTTTGAAACGGTGTAAGTTTTTCGAAAGGCGGTCTTAAATCAACAGGGGCTAATTGGCCGGATACCTCTACCTGAAAAGGTTTGCCCACGGTTAGATTGATATCGGAAACGTCCACATTGGATTCCAGCATTCTTGTCAGTATATGCTCTATCTCCGGTTTTCTCATAAACTGTCCTCACAATGATTTATGCTTCAGTAAAATCTGTTGGTGGATATTTCAAAAGCGGACGGAATCGGGCTTTATCGTTTGCTTTAATGTAAGCTTCATCAACACTGATCCAACCGCGGCTTAAAAGATCCATAATCGCATCGTCTAAAAGTTGCATTCCATACTTTTTGCCCGTCTGCATCATGGAAGGAATTTGATAGGTTTTGGATTCGCGGATCAAGTTACGTACCGCAGGGGTGGCAATGCAAATCTCCAGAGCAACACAGCGGCTTTTAATATCAGCTCTCTTAAATAGAACCTGTGAAACAACAGCGCGTAAACCATCGGCCAACGTGGAGCGAATTTGCAGCTGTTCGGCTGCGGGGAAAACCTCTATTATTCGATCAACTGTTTTTGCGGCGCTGGTTGTATGTACCGTGGAAAAAACAAGATGGCCGGTAGATGCGGCTTCTACAGCGAGCGAGATGGTCTCGAGATCGCGCATTTCACCCACCAGAATAATGTCCGGGTCTTCACGTAATGCTCCGCGCAGCGCCGCGGTGAAAGATTTAGTATGAATTCCCACTTCCCTTTGGTTCACAATACAGTTGTGGCTCTTATGAACAAATTCAATAGGATCTTCAATTGTAATAATATGATCTTTACGCAGACGGTTAGCTTCATCAATAATGGCCGCCAGTGTTGTGGACTTACCGGAACCTGTCGGGCCGGTGACCAGCACAAGACCCCGCGGGAGAGAAGCTAATTTTGATATCACTTCAGGAAGTCCGAGCTGTGTGCAAGTTGAAATTTTATCGGGTATTTCACGAAATACCGCACCTATGCCGTTTTTTTGCCGGAAGTAATTGACACGATAACGCGCGAGGCCGGGAACTTCATAAGCAAAATCAACGTCACCGGTTTCTTCAAAATGTTTAATTTTATGTTCCGGCGTGATTTCGTAGAGAAGCACTCTCAACATATCATTAGTGAGGACGTCATATTTAATTCGCTCAATATCGCCACGGATTCTAAGGGCGGGTTGCTGGCCGGAGACAAGATGAAGATCCGATGCACCCTGATCATGCATAAGCTGAAAAAAAGCATCAATTTTCGCCATGTATTACTCTCCTCAATAGGGATTAACTATCTTCTATCATTTTTTTCGGGAAAAGAATCAAATAAATTAATCAATTGTTAATGTTATTACCGCACATATTTTTGCAGCTTTTTATAATATAAAATTATCCGTGAATATAGAAAAACCTTAATGATTTTATTCACGCTGGAATTATATTAACAATTTCTTGACACTAAGACAAGCAATAATATATGCTCCCTCACGTTTTTCGAGCGGTAATTCTTAAGGTTGGGGATGTAGCTCAGCTGGGAGAGCGCGACGTTCGCAATGTCGAGGCCAGGGGTTCGATCCCCCTCATCTCCACCAATCAATAGTTTTATTTCACTCATAGAATGCGGCCATAAGCAACCTTCATTGATAACCATTTATCAACACTGGTACCTACTTGCATAAGTTCGTGATTTGTCATTTCGACCGCAGGGAGAAATCTATTTAGTGATCTCGCAGATTTCTCAGTCGCTCCGTTCCTTCGAGATAACATCGTTTTTCTGCAAGCAGGTACCAGCAAAAACCTTCAAGTTTTCTGCGTCTAAATTAACACTCACTGAAGAAAAAATCAAAAGATAACAAAGAAAAGCGAACCTGAAAAAACCTTAACTTGACAAGCGCTTCTTCCTGAAAATAGCAAATCGTTACTCTCGATTAAAATATACAATTTCAAATCCCATGACTTCTTTCTGGCAATTAATAGTTGCAATGTTTTTAAGAAGTTGTATTATTCCAAAAAAGTTCAGCAAAAAGCATTATCAAAAAATAAGATCATAAATAATTCGACTTTTATTGAAGGAAAAATAAATACATCTTTAAATAAAGACAAACGATGACAACCGATCTGACATTCATCACAAACGAAAAAGGTAAACATCTAAAGGAACGCTTTGATGTATTGATTAAAGACTCAAAACTATTTGATTGTCTGGCCGGCTATTTTTATACCAGCGGCTTCTATGCGATCTATCCCGCACTGGAAAAAACAGAAAAAATCAGAATCCTCATTGGCATCAGCGCCGATAAACAAACGCACGATTTATTAAATGCCGCTAAACAAGAGCAACAGCAATCACTCCAATTTTCCCACGCTGAAACAAAAAAAGAAATTGAAAGTCTGATTGAAAAGGAAATGGAAGATTCAACAGACAGCCGCACAGTAGAGGGTGGTGTTGTTAAGTTTATTGAATGGATTCGTAATAAGAAACTTGAAATTCACGCATACCCCTCACAAAACATTCACGCCAAACTTTATATAATGACTTTTAAAGATGGTGATAGAGATGTGGGCAGAGTCATTACTGGTTCCAGCAATCTTACTCAGTCTGGCTTGGTTGATAATTTAGAGTTCAACGTCGAACTTAAGAATAGCGCTGATCATATTTTTGCTAAGAATAAATTTGAAGAACTATGGAAAGATTCTGTTGATGTCAGCGAAAAATATATTCAGACAATTGAGGATAAGACATGGCTTAAGCAAAACGTAACGCCTTACCAGTTGTACTTGAAGCTTTTGTATGAATACTTTAAAGACGAGTTAAGCCAGACTGACGAAGTGTTTGCCAAGTATTTGCCGGTAGAATTCATGAAGCTGGAGTATCAGGAACAGGCGGTATTAAACGCCAAAAAAATATTGGAAGAATATGGAGGCGTTTTTGTCTCGGATGTTGTGGGTCTCGGTAAAACTTATATTGCCACATTGTTGGCCGGACAAATAGACGGACGAACTTTGGTAATTGCCCCACCGATGCTATTGGAAAGAGACAACCCCGGGTCATGGAGAAACGCTTTTTCTGACTTTCGCATCCATGCCGATTTTGAGTCCATTGGCAAACTGGACGATATACTGGAGAGAGGGACGGGAAAATATCAGAATATTATAATTGATGAAGCCCACCGTTTCCGCACGGAATCAAATTTGACCTATGAAAAGTTGGCGGAAATATGCCGGGGGAAAAGAATTATCCTTGTTACAGCAACACCTTACAACAATTCACCCCGAGATATTCTAAGCCAGATTAAGCTTTTCCAAAAAGCGAAGAAAAGCACCATTCCTAATTTGCCTGATCTGGAATCTTTTTTCAACAGGCTTGATAAGAAGCTTAAGAATTTGGACCGCCAACGCGATCATGCCGAATATATTAGCACGGTAAAAGAAAATGCCTTGGAGATTCGGGAGAAGGTTCTTAAATATTTGATGGTAAGACGAACCCGAACAGAGATTTCCAAATATTTTACTGCTGATTTAAAGAAACAAAACTTAAAATTTCCCGATGTCGAAAATCCAGCGCCATTATTCTACGAATTAAATGAAGTGGAAGATGAGATCTTCAACAAGACTATTGAACTGATTTCAAAACGATTCAAATACGCTCGTTATATGCCTATGCTTTATTACACCGGGAAAATTGACCAATTGGAAGCACAAGCCCAAAAGAACATGGGCAAATTCATGAAAATTTTGCTGGTCAAAAGGCTGGAAAGCAGTTTCTTTGCTTTTAAAAACTCAGTGGACAGGTTTATTTATTCTTATGAAATGTTTATTAAAGAATTTGATAAAGGTAATGTCTATGTCAGTAAAAAACATACCAATAAAATATTTGAATTGCTGGAAAATGACGATGACAAAGCAATTCAAAAACTGATAGATGAAGAAAAGGCTTTAAAATACAAGGCTGAGGAATTTCGAGCTGATAACGAACTTAATTTTCTGGCTGATTTAAAAAGCGATCTGGAAATATTGCGTCAGATAAAAATATTGTGGCAGAAGATAAACAGAGACCCCAAACTAATTAAATTTCTTCAACAGCTAACACAAGATAAAATCCTTAAAGAGAATAAACTCATTATCTTTACCGAATCCAAAGAAACAGCGGAATATCTTGCAAAAAATATCAATGAGAAATTTCCTGATGTTGCGATTTGTTACACCGGCGGTTCAGGTGAGGCTACACGCGATATAGTTATTAAAAACTTCGATGATAAAGCCCGACATCCTGAAAATGACTATCGCATACTGGTTTCCACTGAAGTTCTTTCTGAAGGAGTAAACCTGCACCGTTCCAATGTCGTCATTAATTATGATATTCCGTGGAATCCGACACGAATGATGCAGCGAGTCGGTCGTATCAATCGCCTCGATACCAAGTATGATAAAATTTATACTTTCAACTTCTTTCCATCACAACAGGGCAATGATGAAATTAAGTTGCGGGAATCTGCGGAAGCCAAAATAAATGCATTTCTAACCTTGCTGGGCGGCGATGCCGCTTTGTTAACCGAAGGTGAGCCAGTGGGTTCGCATGAGTTATTTAACCGTTTAGTATCAAAGAAAACGCTTACTGGTGAAGATGAAAGCGAAGAAAGTGAACTTAAGTATCTGCAAGTCATTAAAGACCTTAGAGACAAAGAACCGGATTTATTTGAGCAGATTAAACTACTGCCGAAAAAATCCCGTACAGCAAAGATAGGCCAAACACATAGAGAATCTTTAATAACTTATTTCCGGCGCGGCAAGCTCCAGAAGTTTTTTACAGCCACAGAAAAAGGTGAAGCTCAGGAGCTGGACTTTTTATCCGCGGCCAGTATCATTGAAAGCTCCGCTGATGAAGAGAAACAAATATTACCGGAAGAATTCTATGACCTGCTGGATAAAAATAAAGAAGCATTTATTTTTGCCACGACTGAAGAAATGTTGGAGTTGCAAACCAAGCGGCGAAAAGACAGCGCGATGCAGGTTTATAGAATGCTTAAAGCGGTATTCAAAAGCACCAGGCAGTTTACCGATGATCAGGAGTTGTACATTAAAAAAGTTTATACTCAGCTTGAAGAAGGCGGATTGCCTAAACAGACAACAAAAGAGACGCTGGCTGCACTTAATAAGCTGAAAGAAGAATTAGCAAATCCGTTTAAAGTCTTGGCCATACTCCAAATGCACATACCGGAGCGGCTATTAGAGGCACATTATGCAGAGCAGAATCAACAGGTAACAGGCAAGCGTGAAGTTATTTTGTCAATGTATATGAAAGGCAACCGGTAAGATGGATAAACAACAGGCAAAAGACCTTGTAAAAAGCACCCTGGAAAATCAGTTTGATAAAGTAAATTTTACTTTTTTTGTCAAAAATCTACTTAACAAAATTGATGAATCAAAGGCCTTTCACGCACGTGGTTACGTGCCGGAATCATATAAAAAATATGTCAAAACTTACGAGCGACTTGCCACCTATACAGACCCCGATAATTTAAAAATTGATATCCTGATTGTTTATCTGCAAAGCGAAACAACGCTGGAAAGGGCGCGCACCAGCCAGCGCAATTTCATTGCTCACTATCTCAAGGATCGCGACCAAAAAGATGCTGGGCTTGTCGCTTTTGTCTCTCCTGATCCTTCCGACTGGCGTTTTTCACTGGTCAAAATGGATTATAAAATTGACGAAAAAGGAAAGGTCAAAGAAGACTTCACACCCGCCCGCCGCTGGTCATTCCTTGTCGGCGCCAACGAAAACAGCCACACCGCCCAGAGCCGTCTGGCTCCACTTATTGCCGATGATGTACATAATCCGGCACTTGCCGAATTGGAAGAAGCATTTAATATTGAAACCGTCACCAAAGAATTTTTCACCGAATACCGTAATTTGTTTCTTCGGGTTAAAGAAGCGCTGGATTCAATCGTTACCCAAGATCCAGCCATTAAAAATAACTTTGACCAAAACGGCGTTAATACCGTTGACTTTGCCAAAAAGCTCTTAGGCCAGATTGTCTTTCTTTACTTCCTGCAAAAGAAAGGCTGGTTTGGCGTCGCCAGAGACGCGCAATGGGGGACCGGCTCGAAGCAGTTTCTGCGTGAATTGTTTGATAAAAAGCATGGTGGCTATCAAAATTTTTTTAACGACGTTTTAGAACCCCTTTTTTATGATGCACTATCAAGAGACCGTTCTGACATAGACCACTGGAATGATCATTTTAAATGCAAAATTCCTTTTTTAAACGGCGGCCTTTTCGATCCGATTAGCGGCTATGATTGGGTGAAAACAGATATTCTTATTCCTAATGAATTATTTTCCAACATGAGTAGAATGAGCAAAGGCGATGAAGGCGACGGCATTCTCGATGTTTTTGACCGCTACAATTTTACCGTCAAAGAAGATGAGCCGCTGGAAAAGGAAGTCGCCATTGACCCGGAATTGCTGGGCAAAGCCTATGAGAAATTCAACGCCATCCGGCCGGATAATTTTGCTGAGTTCCAAAAAGCATTGAAAAGCGGCAAGAAGGGAGAGGAAAGCAAATTCAACAAGCAATTCGGCGTTTATTATACTCCGCGCGAAATCGTTCATTACATGTGCCAGCAAAGCTTGATTAACTATCTGGCAACGGAGCTTTCTGCCGGTCATTCCGGTGAAAACCGCAATCCAGCCCAAACTGTCATTGCGGGCGCAGCGAAGCAATCCCTTGCGCCTTCTGTCATTCCCGCCCCGCATGCGCCGGGTGTCACTCCGGCGGGAATCCAGTCACCATCGAAAGAAGATATTGAAACTCTGATTCATTACGGCGAACGCCTGAGCGAAAATGAAGAAATGGCATTGATAAAGCAGCAGAAAATCAATGATGGACAACAGAAAACATCTGATTACAAATTGCAGCTTCCCGAAAGCATCCGTAGCAACGCCCTTGAGATTGATCGCAAGCTTTCTGGGATTAAAGTGTGTGATCCGGCTATTGGCAGCGGCGCTTTTCCCGTAGGTATGATGAGCGAAATTGTCCGGGCACGAAATACGCTTTCTACTTTCATCAAAAATACCGACGGGTCAAATTATCATTTTAAACGGCAGTGCATTGAAAATTCACTTTACGGAGTAGATATTGATTCCGGCGCAGTCGAGATAGCTAAACTGCGGCTCTGGCTTTCGCTTGTTGTAGATGAAGACGATATCAGGCAAATCAAACCTCTGCCCAATCTGGATTATAAAATAGTCTGCGGTAATTCGCTGCTTGGTGTAGAAAAAAACCTTTTTAATAATGAGCTATTCGAGAAACTGGAGAAATTCAAACCGCTTTATTTCAACGAAACTAATCCAACCAAAAAGCAGGAATATAAAAAGCAGATTGATGAGCTGATTAAACAAATCACAAACGGCAACACTGAATTTGATTTTGAGGTTTATTTTTCGGAAGTGTTTCATGAAAAAGATGGGTTTGATGTTGTTATTGGAAATCCGCCGTATGGTGCTGATATTGAAATTGATGAGTTAAAATTAATAAAGAATAAACTAAGAGACACAAAAAATGCAAATAGCGCTGCTGTCTTTATTGATTTTAGTAAAAATAATTGGATCAATAAAAATGGCACTCTTTCATTTATTGTACCTAAATCTTTATTGTTTTCTGAACGATGGTTTAACCTTGTAGAAACAATGATTGGGCATACATCATTCATCGTAGATGTAGAAAAGGCTTTTGAAAATGTCAAACTGGAACAAGTAGTTTTTCTTTATGGAAAATCAATTTGTAACAATAGGTATAATGCCTTGAAATTCATTGATTCTGTATTCGTCAGAAATCTTAACATAAACAATTCACAAGTTAAGAAATATAAAGCTTGGATTTGTGATGTTTCTGAAGATGAAATTAAAATTGCCGAAAAAATAACAAATAGCTCGATAATCTATATGAAAAATATTTCAGAAACAAAAAGAGGAATAGGTTTACAAAAACTTCTTAATTCTACTCCGACATATTATCTTGCAATGTTGTGGT